>JBIISV010000001.1:0-90450 GCA_044340835.1 Polynucleobacter sp. | reverse complement strand
ACGGGCGGCACTTTAGATCTGCGTAATGTCACTGGTGTTGCAGAACCCATTACCTTAGCTGGTGGAACTTTAGCTACCAGCACTGGTACAAGCAGTGTGACTGCACCAGTGGCCTTGACTGCCAATAGCACTATCAGCGTTACTGGAACTTCTCTGGAGATCACAAATGTAGTTTCTGGTAGCGGTGGTCTAACAAAGACAGGTTCAGGTATTTTGGAATTGGATGCAGTCAACACCTATACAGGCGCAACCACGGTAGACGCTGGTACCCTGAAATTAGGTGCAAACGCATCGATTGCTGATTCTGATAAGGTCACAGTCAACGGTACGCTTGACATGAGTGCTATCACAAGCAATGTCTATATTCAAAGTCTAGCTGGTTCTGGCTCGGTCATCTCTGGCTCAGTAGCGCCAAATTCATTAGTAATTACCGATGCAGGGGATACGTTCTCGGGCGTATTAAGTGGCACTGGTGGACTGCGAATTGCTGGCGGCACCCAGACATTAACTGGTATCAATACCTATACGGGTCCAACCGTGGTGGATCCAGGCGCTAATTTGATTGCAGGCGTGCAATCCATTCCTGGAGATATTGTGAACAATGGCAGCTTTGGATTTAATCAATCCACAGCTGGAGCATTTACCCACAATATGAGTGGATCCGGAACCATGGTGATTGGTGGTACTGGAGTCATTACCTTGACCGGTACCAATACCCAAGCTGGTGGTACGCAGATAAATTCAGGAGCATCGCTAATGATTGGCTCTTCTAATGCGCTGAGTGGCAATCAAGTACAGTCTAATAATGGCTCATTTGGTATTGTTGATGGTATTGTTTTATCGAGCCTTGGCATCACTGGCACAGTGACCCTGACAAGCGACATTTACACAACTGGTGCTCAGTCATATGACAACATCAAACTTGCCCCATCCGCAGACAATCTCACTACGTTACAGACGGTCAATAGTGATATCACTATCACAGGCACTCTGGATGCAACAGTTGGCAAGATTCAGTCGATTTTGATCAATGCGGGCACTGCAAAGGTCACTTTTGGAGATAGCATTGGTTCGATTGCAAGACCGAATAAATTGACTGTAACAGGCTCACGTATCTACATTCTGGCGGATATTTTGACTGGTGACAAACAAGAGTACAACGGCGCTTCTTCAATCGGTGATGGCACTTACTTAGGCAAAGCTTTGGTTAAGGGATTCTTATACGACTCACACTATCAGTACTTTGAGTACGCTAAAGGTGGTGTGACGAGCAAAATTGATGCCCTCAGAAATGATCCGCGTTACATCAGAACCCTGGTTTCTAAAGATCCAACCGTCACCTTTAATGGACCGGTAGATGATGTAGCTGACTTTACGCATACATTATTGGTTGCAGCCATTGCCGCTAATGCTACTAGCGCCTTAGCCACGTCGACTATGCCGATCATTAACTTTAATGACTCAGTCAGTAAAACTATTCCACTCTATAGTCTGAATGTGCAAACTGTAGCATCAAGCACTAATGTAGATGCGCCTAACTTATCTGTGTATGTAGGCCAAATTAATCTTGCTGGTGATGTCACTACCTACTCAAATCAGGTATTCCATACTGCCTCTATGCCAGCGCTCAATGGTAGCCGGCCTATTGTTTTCTCTGTATATGATGCTAATGCCTCGGTTTCATTCCTGTTACCACCCGCAGTAAATGGAGCATCATCTAATCCATACATCACAGTAAACGGTCAAACTAATCTGGGTAATTGGGTATCTGACTTCACCCAAAACTCTGCGCTAGGTGCGCCTCCTGCTACATCATCTCCAGCAGTGCTTGCTATGGCTAGGTACTCCCCTGGAAGTGAGGCAGGTGCATTGCGAAGCATGATGGACTACCATGCCGATCAAGTACAGATGAGTATTGTTCCAAAATCACTTTCTGGTGTAATGGTCAGCTCCCCTGAAGATGTTGAGATTATTTCAGGTAAGGCTGCAGCCAGTAAGAGTGGCAAGCCATCCTCTTCGGGCGGCGAACTATGCTCTACCGACAACGATGGCAATACGGTGTGCGAAGAAATCTAATCATTTATCTATGGCGCTAAAAATTTCTAGAAGGCTTATTTGCTGCCTATTACTTGGGCTTCATTCACTCGTAATATTTGCTGCTGATCTAAAAGAAACTTTTGAATTTGTTGCTACAGTCAATGGGGTCCCTATTACAAAAGGCTTACTTGATCTCAATGTGAACTTAGCTATTGGACAAGGACAAAAAGACAGCCCTCAATTGCGCGAGAGCATGAAGAATGAGTTGATCAGTCGAGAGCTGATTGCTCAAGCGGCAACTAAAGAGGGCTTAGCTAAGGATATCGACCTAACCGATCAGATTACCCAGATGAAGCAGACGCTATTAGTCCAGGCTTATTTAGAGGCGCATTTTAAGCAAAACCCGATTTCTGATGGAATGCTTAAAGAAGAATACGAAAAACAAAAGCAGGCTTTAGGTGGCGGTACTAGTATTAGTCAATACAAGGTCAGTCAAATAGTATTGTCCACTGAATCTGCTGCTATTGCCGTATCCGGCCGCTTGGCGAAGGGCGATGATTTTTCAAAGGTGGC
This sequence comes from Polynucleobacter sp., assembly GCA_044340835.1. Lineage (GTDB taxonomy): Bacteria > Pseudomonadota > Gammaproteobacteria > Burkholderiales > Burkholderiaceae > Polynucleobacter. The sequence continues at coordinate 87,840 of JBIISV010000001.1, read as the reverse complement.
TCAAGAAGTATCCATTGATGATGCGACTAAAGTGCAGGGCGGTTCATTGGGTTGGGTTTCTCAAAACCAATTATTGCCCGCTATATCCACAGTGATGTCTAGTTTAAAAAAAGGCGGAATTAGTGGTCCCATTCAAATTCAAGGGGGCTGGGTCATCATTCGGATTGAAGATAGTCGCTCCGCCAAGATAGCTAGCTTTGAAGATTCAAAACCGCAATTAAGGCAGGCCATTATTCAGCAGTATCTCAATCAGACCTTAAAGCGTCTTAGTGAGAGTGCAAAGATTGTGCGTTAAGCTATACCTATGAGTATCAAACAATTCAACGCCACCTATCTTGCGACAGATGACCGCATCTTGTTTCGCTTTAATACACATGAGGGTGCCGAGTTCCGCTTCTGGCTAACCCGTCGTGTGACCTTATTCATTCTGGCTGCCACCCAGCATTTAATGATGAAGGGCCTAGAGCAGACCCATTCTCCACAAGCGGCAAAAGCGATTGCTGAATTTGGTAAACAGGCAATGCAGATAGATCCCAGTACTCAAGGTGCTTCTCAGCTTGATACCTATCAACCGGCATCTAACTATCCATTGGGAGCTGATGCGCTCTTGGTGATGGATGCTAAATGCACCCCTGAAAAACAAGGCTTGGAAGATGGGGTATCACTAGACCTAGTATTACCAGGTGGTGCCAATATCAACGTCAAGATGGCGGGGTCAACTTTGCAGGCCATGTGTATCTTATTAAATCAATTACGGGAACATGCAGCGTGGGGAGAGGTGCCCTCGGTCAGCCAGGTGGCTATTCATGGAGCTGATAACCTAAAAGATCGTACTGCTAAACCTTTGGTTCATTGACGGGTCTCTAGAATCCGTGAAAAAGTCTATCGATTGCAGTCATCACGAGATGCTGCTGGCTCTTTAAGCTAGCGATTTCTTTTTTAAGGATTTTGCTTGGTACAGCCGCCATCTTTGGGGTTTCAAGAGCAAAGTCACTGCCCTTAATTGAAAAGATTGGCATAAGATCCTGAGGAAGCTTCACCTTTTTGTAGAGGCTGGCCTTTCTCAAAGGGATGACGACTCTTGTATCTAGGCCACTTAACAGGTCAGTTTGCACATCCAGTAGAAAAGGTGTGGTCTTCGCATGCTCCCCATTATTCTCATAAATGCTAAATCTCGCCATTAGAAAGTTCTCCAACTATCCAACGGCAAACCTTCATCTTCAATAGTTTTGTTATAGCTGGCAATGAAGTCAGCATTTTCCAGTTTCCAAAGTCGCTCTTTTTCTTGCCGAACCAGAGACTCAAGGAATGCATCGCAGGCCTTTGAGATATTGATTCCTAGTTTCTTAGCCTCTGCCAACACCTCGGTATTTAAGGTGAGGTTAGTCGCCTTTTTTAGGGTTTTATCTTGAATGCGGGTGGAGTCATGGATGATCATGAGCCAATTATATGCATAATTCATACGCAGTCAATATGCGCATAAATTATGCGGGTATTATTATCAGCGCTCTAGAACGGCAGCTTTGCTCCTGGCTTAGCCGCCAACAGCACAATTTTAAATTCCGCCTGAATACGCTTAATCGCCTCTTCACTATCTGCCTCAAAGCGCATCACTACCACTGGGGTCGTATTGGATGGTCTTGCAAGTCCAAAACCATCAGCGTATTCCACACGTACACCATCAATCGTATTAATGGATTCAGAAGTAGGGAACTTGGCATTGGCTTTGATGGTTTCTAATAGGGCAAATGGCTCACCTTCGGCGCAAGCGAGTTGCAACTCTGGAGTGCAGATCGCATTGGGCAAGTTATTGAGGGTGTCGCTCGGATCCATTTCTTTGCTAAGGATCTCTAACAAGCGTGCACCTGTGTAAAGACCATCATCAAAGCCAAACCAGCGATCCTTAAAGAAAATATGACCACTCATTTCACCAGCGAGTGGGGCACCAGTCTCCTTGAGTTTGGCTTTAACTAATGAGTGGCCGGTTTTCCACATAATAGGTTCGCCACCATGCTCTTTTACATAAGTCGCTAGATTGCGAGTGCACTTCACATCGTAAATAATCTGGCCGCCAGGATTGCGGGAGAGAACATCTTTAGCAAATAGCATCATTTGACGGTCTGGAAAAATCACCTGGCCATCTTTAGTCACTAAGCCTAGTCGATCGGCATCACCATCAAAGGCAAGACCTAATTCATTATTGCTAGTCTGGAGGTTCTTAATGAGGTCTTGTAGATTCTCAATATGGGCTGGATCAGGGTGGTGGTTTGGAAAATGACCATCGACTTCACAGAAGAGTTCTTGCACTTCACAGCCTAGGGCTCTAAAGAGCTTGCCAGCAAATGCGCCACCAACACCATTGCCGCAATCCACCGCAATCTTCATCGGGCGGGCAAGCTTGATATCGCCCACAATGTAGTTGAGGTACATCGGGAAAATATCAAAGGTACTTCTAGTTCCTTGGCCAGTAGCAAATTGTTTGGCTTCGATGCGTTTACGCAAATCCTGAATTTTGTCGCCATAAATAGCTGCAGTGCCCAATACCATTTTGAAGCCGTTGTAATTAGGCGGATTATGACTACCCGTAATCATGATCCCAGACTTCGGTGCCTTGCCATGAATCATATGATTGGCTGCAAAGTACACCATCGGCGTGGCGACCATGCCTAAATCAATCACATTGATGCCGGTAGAAAGCAGGCCTTCTGTTAAAGCCTCAATCAAGCTAGGGCCAGATAGACGACCATCGCGACCAATGACAATATCACTTTCACCAAGTTCACGCATCTCAGTACCAAAGGCCTGGCCAATAAGCCTGGCGATAGAAGGATCTAAAGTCTCCTCAATAATGCCACGGATGTCATATGCTTTGAAAATGGATGGAGACAATTGCATTACAGATCCTTCAGGAAAAACACCAATCATTTATTGGGGAGTATTAAGTTGATTAATTCTAAGAATTGAGGAAGTTAATTCGGGCCGCAGTAACCGCATCGATTTCTGCACTGGCAGCAATATCCTGTTGCTGGCTGGCCAGGGCTTTCTCAATCGGCTTTGCCAGAAACTTCCCATATTCAACACCAGGTTGATCAAAGCTATTGATATTCCATAGGGCACCTAATGTCGCAGTACGGTTTTCATAGAGGGCGAGTAGGGCGCCGAGGTAAAAGGCATTGAGCTTGGGTAGTAGCAAGAGATTACTTGGACGCTGACCCGGATAGACATCATTTGGCTTGCTAGCAGATTTGCCATTGGCTAAAGCTTGCGCTTGTGCCAAGCAATTTGAAAGCAGAATACGATGATGGGCCACAGCTTCTGGTCTATCACTCATTGGCTCACGGACGGCGATGAAATCAATCGGGATGATTTCTGTACCCTGATGAAAGAGTTGGAAGTAAGAGTGCTGCGCATTACTGCCAGCGCTACCAAACACGACTGGAGAAGAGTGCTTGACTGGTTTGCCATTGCGATCAACGCTCTTACCGTTGCTTTCCATATCGAGCTGTTGTAGCCACCTCGGAAACCAATCTAAGGCATCTGCATAGGGGATAGCAGCATAGGCTTTGATGTTGTGTTTCTCTTGCTGATAGAGCAAGGAGAGTGCCATGATGACGGACAGATTTTGTTCTAGTGGTGCATTCTTAAAGTGCAGATCCATTGCTTCTGCGCCAGCTAAAAATTGTTTAAAGGTCTCAAAACCATATTGCAAAGCAATTGGCAGGCCTACTGCAGACCACACGGAGTAGCGACCACCCACCCAGTCCCAAAAAGGATAAATGTTGTCTTGTTCAACTCCAAATTCTTTAGCAGCAGCAACATTGGCAGTCACCGCATACAAAGCATTGGCTACTTGACTTTTTGTGCAGCCACTATCTTTTAACCATGCCACAACCGCTTTGGCATTCATGGAGGTCTCTAGGGTCGTAAACGACTTCGAGACAACGATGACACGAGTGCTGTGCGGCTGCGCGCGTGCCAAGATACGGGCTAACTCAGCGGTATCGATATTAGACAGAAAATGCATGCGCATGCCACGGCTTTCAATCCTCGGTACATGGGCTAATGCTTCAATTGCGAGGCGAGGGCCAAAATCTGAACCCCCAATACCAATGTGAATTACATCTGTCACACCAACCCATTGATTGCAAAGTACTTCAATACGATGCCAGACCTCGGATACTGCTGGCATCACATCAGCACCATTGATGAGAACCGGAGTCTTGGAGAGGTTACGTAATGCCGAATGCAGGACCGGGCGATCTTCACTGTTATTGATGTGCTTACCAGCAAACATATCAATAATGAATTCCTCTAGACGGCTTTGACGAGCCGAAGCAAAGAGTTTGTCCCAGCTGGCGGCGTCAATACCCTGGTAGGCGGTATCGAGCATCACATCGAGGGCTGAATGAATACTTTTAGTGGCTAATTTGGCTTGTACGGACATCCTGAGATTTTATCAATAAGGAGATCAAAATCTCATTAAAACGTTCAAAATGTTACGATTTAATGTAGATGGGTACATTGATACCAATATTGTCATAATGAATTCAGATCTTACAGCTATAAATATCAGTAGAAAGATGCTAAATGGAGCAAGTGGATTGCGTAGTAATAGGCGCTGGAGTAGTTGGCTTAGCCGTTGCGCGAGAGATGGCTTTACAAGGTCGAGAAACCATTTTGCTCGAGCGAGAGTCTTCCTTTGGCACTATCAGTAGTGCCCGTAATAGCGAGGTTATTCATGCTGGGATTTACTACTCAAAAGATTCTTTAAAAGCCAAGCTCTGTGTAGCAGGTAATCGCCTTTTATATGAATACTGCCGTAGTCATCAAGTCAGCACAAATCCGTGTGGAAAACTCATTGTTGCCGCCGATGCTAGTCAGTTAGATGATCTGCAAGCAATCTTGTTTAAAGCCCAAAATAATCAAGTTCCCAATATTAAGATGATTTCTGGGGCACAGGCCAAATCACTCGAGCCACAATTGCGTTGTGAGGCAGCATTACTCTCAGGCTCTACGGGAGTAGTAGATAGCCATGGCTACATGCTTTCCTTGTTGGGGGGCTTTGAAGATGCCGGCGGTATGCTTGCCTATCAATCTCCACTGCTGAGCGCTAAACCGATGGGCAATCATGCGGAAGGTGGCTTTGAGCTCACCATTGGCGGTGTTGATGGAATGACAATTCAGACAAAGCTACTGATTAACTGTGCGGGACTTAGTGCTCCCGCAGTGGCGCAAAAAATTGAAGGATTGTCTCAAGAGCAAATACCCAAAGCCTATTTCGCCAAAGGAAATTATTTCTCTTTGTCTGGAAAGTCTCCATTTAGTCATTTAATTTATCCCATCCCCGAGCCCGGTGGTTTGGGGGTACATCTCACCTTAGATATGGGTGGACAGGCTAAGTTTGGACCAGACGTGGAATGGCTTGACATAGAAGAAGAGGGGCAAATTAACTATACGGTGGATCAAGGGCGGGGTGATCGCTTTTATGCAGCTGTCAGACAATATTGGCCTGGTCTCAAAGATGGTGCTTTGCAGGCGGATTACTCTGGCGTAAGAGCCAAAATTGCACCCCCAAATCAGCCTGCAGGGGACTTCTGCTTTGATGGGCCCGAGCAGCATCGGCTTCAAGGTCTGTTTAATCTCTATGGCTTTGAGTCTCCGGGGCTTACCTCCAGCCTAGCAATTGCCCAGCATTTAGAGGCGCAAATCAAAAGTTCTCTATAATCTAGGACTCGAATCGCAAGGAAGAGTGGCAGAGCGGTTGAATGCACCAGTCTTGAAAACTGGCGAGGATGAAAGTCCTCCGTGAGTTCGAATCTCACCTCTTCCGCCATATACGACAGCAGAGTCCCTAACCACGGGGCTCTTTGTTTTTGGGGTTCTTCTACCCACCGCTCTACCCACCACACGAACAGCGCCTAAATTTGGGCTTAATTAGATCCCTTGGGGTTATGTATTTGCGAGCTACGTTCAGCAAGGTATTCATAGACATCAAAAGAGCGTAGATTCTCGGCGCCATTGATGGTTGGGACATCGCCGTGATGCAGAAAGTCAGCAACTAGCTGGTCAGCACTTTCAGCTACATTTTTGCGAGAACTCAAAAAATCATCAACTACCTTTTTGCAGCTATTGATGGCTTGGTTCAAATCATCGAATTCACCTATGCGTAGCCAAGGACTTTCACTTAGAGGGCGACGCTCACTAAACACATCTACTGAAAATTTTTGAGAGCAATTGGATGAAGAATATGTAGTCATACCTCCATTATCCAATCACCAACCCCCTGAGAATCCTCAGAGGTTATGAACCCCTAAGAATTGCCCGTCCTTTCACGCAAGTAAGCTTGAACCTGCTCAATCGTCCAGAACGATGATCTTCCTATCTTAGTCGGTTTCGGAAACTCACCTTTCTGAACCATCAGCCAGAACTTAGACTTCGAAACTGGCATCACCTTTAGTATTTGTGGAATTCTCATTAAGGTTATTGGCGAGGTTTGTTGGTTCGCATTACTCATGATTACCCCCATGGCGGGCGCGCTTCATATTTTTGCGATACACCTGCAAAGCCATTTTTGCAGAACTCATTTTTGTGTATCCATAAGAGCGATACAAGCTGTATAACCGAATTGCCACCATTAAATTCATCTCCTGTTGTGTGTTGTTGTAAGTGAATCTGCGTGCTACTGAGTTGCAATGTAGTCAATGAAATTTAGGTGGTCAATCAAAAGTCAATACCCACTTTATAAACACAAATTAATTTTTGACTACAAAAAAATATTTATTCTTAGAAGTAACAAAAGCCAATTAAATAAAGCACTACAGCCCCGTCAGTAAATTCTGATAGAGCTAAGAGAGTGGTGGACACGCGTAGATCAATGAAGACTTCGACTCAAGAAATAAATTCCCACGAATTTTCCAAAACAGGATTACAGACTTTTGTTATATAAATAAATTAAAAATAAATTCAGAAAAAACGCGTTTGACGATACGCTTTCCGATTGTTAGATTCATCTCTTGCATAAATTATTTCTTGCAAGAAAAGAACAACGCGGAGACAGTATTAAATGAATTATTACGAGCATCACATAGGAGATTACGCAGAAGCTACTGCACATCTGACCTTTATCGAAGACGCTACTTATAGCCGTTTAATTAGAAAGTATTACGCCACAGAAAAACCATTGCCGATTGATGTGAAGCTCGTGCAACGATTGATCAATGCACGATCAAAAGAAGAAAAAAATTCAGTTATCTCGGTCCTGAATGAATTTTTTACCCTCACTGATGATGGTTGGAGACAAGTACGCTGTGATCATGAAATAGCCCGCTTTAAAGATAAGCAAAACAAGGCTAGACGTAGTGCTGAAGGTCGTTGGCAAGCATTTCAAGCAGATGATCTGCGCCAAGAAACTGAACCTCACAATGCATGCGTTCGCATTGCGACCGCATTGCGAACGCAATGCTCACCAGACACCAGACACCAAACACCAGTCACCAATCTCCATACACCAGACAAACAAAACAATGGGGGTGAAATCGAAAAAGTTTTACAAGGCGATGGTGAAAGGAAAAAACAAATTCAAACTCTTTTTGAAAAGGAGGGTTTGAGTATTGGAGCAGGCGATGAGCGTATTGCCCAGTTGATTCAACAAGACCTAACCGTTGAAGAGGTTGAGGAGGCTATTGCCCAGGCAAAGGAAATGCGAAGGAGGGCATCAAGTTCTACCCCGATCAACACTGGATTTGTTCTGTCCATTCTGAAAGGGATGCGTAGGAAGGCGCAAGCACTAGATTCTTCTGAAGAGACCTGGTGGAAATCGAATGAGGGAATTGACCTTAAAGGACGAGAACTCGGAATGCGAGCTCAAGGCTCGGAGAGTTATGACTCTTTCAAAACTAGAATCTTTGCTGAGCTGCGTAAGAGAAAAGAGATCCCAGCTACAACGGAGGCTTCCCATGCAAGCTAACCCAGGTATAGCTGGAATCATTGATCGACCCGATATGGAGGATTTCCCAATTGGATCGATCGTTAAAACTCCAAGTGGCCGCGTAGGCACAGTTGTAAAGCATCGCGGGGCTCAAAGTCGTCATGATCTGTTCCAGAGAATCATCATTGAGTTTGATGAGCCCTTTGGCGATTCAGTAGCATTGCAACCTCATCTTTTGAAGATGATCAGAAGACCAGAAGCATCATCATGATTGAAAACAATCAAAAGAAATCAAAGCCAAAAGCAAGGCCGGCAAATAAAGGGGGAGCTAGGCCAGGAGCAGGGCGTAAAGAGGGCAGCCTCACCAAGAGGACTCGTGAAATCGCAGAGGTAGCCGCCGCGCAGGGCATCACACCTTTAGAAGTCATGATGAGAACCATGATGGAGCTCTACAAGGAGGCAGAAAACTACAATAAGCATGATGATCATGCTCATGAAGGTGTTGGTCATGATCATGACATCATGATCACCGAGAATCGAATCAAACTCCTGAACATGGCTGCCACCATCGCCAGACACGCTGCCCCCTATGTTCACCCGCGCCTATCTGCAATCGAACATACCGGCAAGGATGGGGCGCCACTTCAAAGTGGGGTCTTGGTGGTGCCAGGAGCGATGAGTATGGATGATTGGGAGCAAGCCTCCCAAGCAAAACACTAGTCCATGAAAACCATCTGGGCACCATTGCCCGGTAGTCAGACTTTGTTTCTGACTTGCCCGGTGTATGAAGTGTTGCTAGAGGGCACCCGAGGAGGGGGCAAGACTGACACCTTACTTATGAGCTATGCCCAACATGTCGGTAGAGGCTTTGGAGATCAGTGGCGCGGCACACTCTTTCGTCTAACCTATCCACAATTGGCCGACGTAGTTGCCAAGAGTAAACGCTGGTTCTATCAAATCTTCCCAGGTGCCAAGTTCAATGAATCAGACTACGTATGGAAATGGCCAACAGGGGAGATGTTGTACTTTCGGTATGGTGCCAATGAGGATGACTACTGGAATTACCACGGCCATGAATACCCCTGGCTTGGATTTGAAGAATTAACGAATTGGCGCAACCTCTCGTTCTACGAGGCAATGCATTCCACCTGCAGGTCGTCCCATCCCGGAATGCCAAGGATGGTGAGAGCAACATGCAATCCATTTGGAGTAGGACATGCATCAGTAAAGGAAAGATTTCAGATTGGGGTAATACCCGCGGGACAAATCATCAGGCAAGAAGGCGCACTACCTAGGGTGAGAATTCATTCGACGATTTATGAGAACACCCATCTCTTAAAAAACGACCCCAACTACCTCATGAGCCTAGAGTCACTAAGCGATCCAAATAGGCGTAGGGCATGGTTAGAAGGCGATTGGGATATCCATGTTGGAAGTTTCTTGGAGGGCGTATGGCAGCCCTCTAAACACGTTGTAGAACCCTTCGCAATTCCACCAACGTGGAAAGTATGGCGCTCAATGGACTGGGGCTATGCCAGACCTTATGCCGTCTATTGGTTTGCCTTATCCAACGACGGAGTCTATTACCTATGGAGAGAGCTCTATGGATATGGCGATAAAGAAAACACCGGTACTAGAGAGGATGCGACAGTAGTTGCTGAAAAAATTAAGAAGATCGAGATCCACGACCAGCGACTTGGATACGAATACCGCATGAACCTAGCTGACCCATCAATCTTTTCCAAGATTGGGGCAGAGCGATCAATTGGTCAAATCTTCAGAGACAAAGGTGTGAAATGGAACGAGGCCCATAACGCCCCTAGAAGTAGAGTAAATGGCGCGCAAGAAATCATTCGCCTATTGGCTGAAGGAAGGCTGAAAGTATTCAGCACCTGTAAGCATTGGTTAAGAACTATCCCCCAATTACCACCAGACTCATTAAACCCAGAAGATGTAGATACCGATGCTGAAGACCATGCTTGGGATGCAACTAGGTATGGGGTGATGAGGGCAAGGAGGGTTGACTCGGGGTAGTTATTAGTTCTGGGCTGAGATGAGACCTTTTTAACCGCCTACTTTACTTTGAAGATTTTGAACTACATCGACTAGTCTAGGGCCAAAATCATTTTCTATTTGTTTTTTATTGGCCTGGTGGGCCGGAATAGTTATATTCATTGCTAAATTTTGACCATTAATTTTATTTTTAAATGGGACTGCTACTCCATATAAGTTAGATCTCCATTCGCCATAGCTTGTGCAAAAACCATTTTTTTCTATTTCCTCAAATGATTTGCTCAGTTTTTCATGGAACTTTTTCCACTCATCTGTTTTATCAATATGTAACTTATCTAAAATGAGTTCAAGCTCTGATTTTGTATTTGTATAGAGTAGAGCACGCCCAATTGCCGTGCTCAATAGAGGCCTAGCAGAACCAATGTCTGGGTGTGCATTATTACGATAGCGGTTATAGGTGGTTTCAATATAAACAACCTGCAGACGATCTCTGATGCCTAGAGAAACTGGGCCTTTTGCTATCTTTGATAACTCAATCATATCTTGAGCTGCAATTTCTCTAATATTGAGTTGTATTAATAAAGGATAGCCAAGTGTTAATACACCAGGCCCTAAAGAGTATCTACCGGTTAATTTATCCCTACATAAAAATCCCATGGCAACAAGGGTAAAGGTTAGTCGAGATATGGTTGGCTTTGCAAGGCCCAATTTTTCAGATATCTCCTTATTGCTTAGGGTTAAGGACGCTGGGGTAAAGCACTGCAGTACATCAAGACCATTGCCAAGTGTTGATGCAAATTGTGGATGTCCTTCCAGTGTTGCCTTTGGCAAAAGCTCAAAACTATCAATTTGTTTATTGTGCATTTCTCTTGACTTTTAAAAATTGTTTGATAAAGTTTGATTGTATATTTAAATTGAATTCAATACAACTATTTTGAATTCAATAGGCATGAATAACTCACAACACGATGGACATACTTTTAACGGAGCCGGTATGCACTTTTCTTCCCTAATCGAGGTATGTAAAGCTCGATCACAGCTAGGCAGGATCAAGCTTTTTCTATGCGCTGGCGCTGCCTGTCTCGCAATGATCGGGCCGGCTGCCGCACAACCTAAGTCGGATTCATCTATTCGCCTTATCGTGCCATTTCCTGCTGGTGGTGGCCCCGACCTGATAGCACGCACTATTGCACCAGGGCTCGCAGAGAGAATGGGGAAAAATGTCATTGTTGACAATAGGCCCGGGTCAGGAGGAATTATCGGAACACTGGCGGGTGCTCAAGCGGCCCCAGATGGGCTCACCATTACTTTTGGCAGTACATCCTCATATGCCGCTGGACCTGCGCTAAACAAAAGTAATGTCCGGTACGATGCGACGAGGGATTTTATTCACATAGGAATGATCGGGCGAGTTCCGGTAGTGTTGATAGTCAAAGCTGATGGACCATTTAAAAATATGGACCAGCTTATAGCCGCTGCAAAGCAGAAACCAGGTGACCTGAATGTTGGCTATCCTGGGAATGGATCTGCGCCACACCTACTCGGCGAGATATTCCTAGATTCTGCGTCCATTAAGGTTACCGCTATTCCGTTCCGAGGGGGTCCAGATAGTCTAAATGCCCTTTTGTCAGGAAACATCAGCTATGCGGTTACTAATATCGCGCCCGTATCTGCACAGATCAGCGCCGGAAAGGTCAATGCCCTTGCTGTCTCTGGATCGGCCAGAACTAAAGCGCTTCCCAATACCCCGACTTTTGCCGAGCTTGGATTTAAAGGATTGGATGGCGAGATCTGGTACGTGCTTTCTGCCCCTCTTGGCACTGATGTGGGGTACATAAAAAAGTTTAATACCGCTCTGAATGAAGTTCTGAAACTTCCGCAAGTGAAGCTGCGGCTCGAGAAAGAGGGTTTGACTGTTTTCCACTCCTCTGAAGGTGAAGCAAGTGCTTTTATACGCACTGATATTCCAAAATGGATTGAAGCAGCACAAAAAGCTAACGCAAAGATCGAATAGGACAACTATGAATACTGCTCCAATGAATCTTGTGATGTTTCTTGCTGACAACCATGCTCGCTCTCTGGCAGGTTGTTATGGACACCCGGTTGTAAAGACCCCATCGATTGATGCAATTGCTGCCCGTGGTGCCCGATTCACGAATATGTATAGTGCCAGCCCACTTTGCTGTCCAGCCCGCGCAAGTCTGGCTACTGGACGGTTTCCACACATGACCGGGTTCTGGGACAACGCACATGTTTACGATGGGAGTGTTCCAAGCTGGCATCACCGACTGCGGGAACAGGGCCATAACGTTACTTCAATTGGGAAATTGCATTTCCGATCCGCTTCTGACGATAACGGATTTTCCGAGGAAATTATTCCGATGCACATGGTGGAAGGGGGTGGTGCACTCTTTGGGCTACTGAGAGCTGCGCCTGACGGTGAACGACCACGTCTTGCGCTTCGTAAGAGCTATGAAGCCACTGCAGTGGGCGAGGCTGACTATATTACCTACGACTGTGACATTGTTGAAAATACAGTGCGCTGGTTGCAGGATCATGCTAAAGATAATGGGAAACCTTGGGTGCTACTCGTCTCATTCACATGCCCTCACCCACCGTTTGTGGTTCCGAAGCGACTGTTGGATTTATACGACCCAGCCGATGTTCTTTTACCACCTCAATTCAGGAACGAAGAACAACCGCAGCACCCGTCTATTCGACATATTCGAAAAATACACTCCTGCGAAGGCTTGGCTTCGGAAGATTTTGTGCGAAGGACGCTTGCTGGCTACTATGCGTTGACGACATTTATGGATGAGCAAATTGGCCGTGTTATGTCAAAGCTTGAGGATTTGAGATTGATGGAAACCACTCGGGTTATGTACACGAGCGACCACGGAGAGGCAGCGGGAGCGCACGGGCTATTTGGCAAATCGGTATTGTATGAGCACTCTATCGGAGTGCCTCTAGTAGCTTGCGGAAAAGGTATAAAACCAGGCCAAATAATAAGTCAGCTTTCATCACATGTAGATTTATTCCCTACCATTTTGGAAAGTGTGGGGGCCTCCCTCACGAATGCAGATTACGACCTTCCCGGTTCCTCACTTTGGCCTGCAATGACGGGAAGTGAAATCGAGAGGACAGTTTTTGCTGAGTACCACGGACATGGCTCTAAGACGGGGACGTTCATGATTCGCAAAAATGATCTAAAGCTGATTTATCACGTTGATGCACCGAGTCAACTCTTTAATCTACGCGAAGATCCATTGGAGACATGTGATTTGATGAGTTCATTGGGATCTCAAAAGAGTAAGGATCTAGAAGAGGGTCTTAGGGGGATAGTTGACCCGGAGGCTATAGACCAGCAAGCAAAAAAAGATCAGTTAATACTCCTTGAAAAATCGGGAGGTGTGGAAGCCGTGCTCAAGAGAGGTACTTTTGGCCACAATCCTATTCCCGGTCGTGCTGCGAAGCTTGATAGTTTCGCGATTGATTCTTCGGACACAGCATCTAAAAGATTCTAGTTATTAAACAAGTTTTTGGTGTAACAGGAGGTAGTAATGCGTATAGGCGTCCCAAAGGAAATTAAGAATCATGAGTGCCGTGTGGGCCTAACGCCCTCAAGCGTCAGGGAGTTGGTTGCTCATGGCCACCAGGTGCTTGTAGAGACATGTGCGGGGGTGGCAATTGGGATGCAAGATGATATATATCGAGCAGCAGGTGCCGCGATTGCACCCTCAGCAGCTGATGTATTTGTGAATAGCGATATGGTTATTAAAGTAAAGGAGCCTCAACCTGTTGAGTGCGAAATGTTACATCAAGGCCAAGTTCTTTTTACATATCTCCATCTCGCGCCTGATGCAAAACTGACGGCAGCATTGATTAAGTCTGAGGCGGTATGTATTGCCTATGAGACCATTACCGGTAATAGTGGTGGCTTGCCATTGCTTGCGCCAATGAGTGAAGTTGCAGGGAGAATGGCTATTCAAGCAGCTGCCTCAAATATAGAGAACTCAAAGTTTGGCATGGGAATTTTACTTGGCGGAGTACCCGGCGTACCCGCAGCACATATTGTGATCATCGGTGCGGGTGTCGTTGGGACAAATGCATTACAGATGGCCTTAGGTATTGGCGCTCGCGTAACTATTCTAGATAATAATATCGATCGACTTAGGTATCTAGATCTCGTATTCGGGAATCGTATTACAACGCGCTACTCAACCGTGTCTAGTCTTGAAGAGTCAGTGATTGATGCTGATGTTCTTATTGGAGGCGTTCTTGTACCAGGAGCAAGGGCGCCTAAGTTAGTCACTCGTGAGATGATTTCTCGTATGAAGAAGGGTAGTGTAGTTGTAGATGTAGCAATCGATCAGGGTGGTTGCTTTGAAACATCTCATCCCACAACACATGCGGAGCCTACATTCGTAATTGATGGAGTTGTGCATTACTGCGTGGCAAATATGCCGGGGGCTGTAGCTCGAACCTCTACGGCTGCCCTTAACAACGCAACATTACCGTATGCCATTAATTTGGCTGACAGAGGTTGGCGTGATGCAATGCGTATTGACAAAGACTTGCGTAATGGCCTGAATATTTGCGCTGGTAAAGTGACATATCAGGCTGTTTCCACAGCTCTTGGGTACCAATATTTCTCCGCAGAGGCCGCGATAGCCTAAGTAAGGCTCAATTTTAAAAACAGCCTAATTTATAAAGGGTTAGTAAATCATGGATGCAAAAGTTAAATCACATCAAGGCACTCTACGGACTGACTCAGACTGGTTAGCGCCACATTGGATGCCGTATACCGGTAATCGTAACTTTAAGAGTGCACCCCGTATGATTGTAAGCGCCAAGGGTTGCTTTTATAAGGATATTGATGGGCGACAGATCTTCGATGGTTTGTCCGGTTTATGGTGTTGCGGACTCGGACATGGTCGAGATGAATTAATAGAGGCGGTTAGTAAACAGATGTCACAGTTAGATTACTCTCCTGCATTTCAGTTCGGACATCCACTTTCATTTGAGTTAGCTAATCAGATGCTTGAATTTATGCCGGCAGAACTTAACCGTATCTTTTTTACAGGGTCTGGATCTGAGGCTGCTGATACTTCACTTAAGATGGTACGTGCATATTGGCGCAATAAAGGACTTGCTAGCAAAACACGTCTGATCGGTCGTGAGAAAGGTTATCACGGGGTAAATTTTGGCGGCATCTCGGTGGGAGGTATCGGCGCCAATCGTAAGTTATTTGGAAGCCTAGTTGATGCTGACCACTTACCACATACCCAGCTTAAGAAGAATGCCTTTTCTCGAGGTATGCCATTACAGGGAGTGGAGCTTGCAGACGAGTTGCTTAATCTAATAGCACTTCACGACGCCTCTAATATTGCTGCAGTGATTGTGGAGCCATTTTCTGGTTCTGCTGGAGTGGTTGTCCCGCCAGTTGGGTATTTGCAGCGCCTTCGAGAGATTTGTACAGCCAATAACATCCTACTTATTTTTGATGAAGTCATTACTGGGTTTGGTCGTTCTGGCTCATGGACTGGTTCTGCAGCATTTGGAGTTACGCCGGATATTATTAACGTCGCAAAACAAATTACTAATGGTGTCCAGCCATTAGGTGCAGTTGTAGCTAAGCAGGAAATTTACGATACTTTTATGGCTGCTGGTGGTCCCGACTATATGGTCGAATTTCCTCATGGCTATACATACTCAGCTCATCCGGTTGCCTGTGCCGCAGGAATTGCTACACTCGATCTACTGCGCAGGGAAAATGTCCTAGCGCGAGTTCAAGACTTGATTCCGTATTTTGAGAGTGCCGTCCATAGTCTAAAGGGGGCGAAACACATTGTTGATATACGCAACTATGGCTTGGCAGCAGGGATTACTGTTGATTCATACCCTGGAGAGCCTGCTCGACGCCCATATGAAATTGCAATGGCAATGTTTAAGAAGGGGTTCTATGTTCGGCATGGAGGCGATACTATTCAGTTGGCGCCACCATTTATCGTAACCAGATCAGAAATTGATACGCTGATTGATGCATTAGGTGAGAGCTTTAATCAGACTGCCTAAATGAAAATATTATGCTTGGGAGCATTGTGTTTTTTACACAAATGAATGTTTTTAGTTCCCTGTTAGTTTTTTTACTAAAAAGTTTCAAGCAGTATCAATAGATACTATTTTGAGCATTAAGAATCAATAATTTCGTTTTAATAAGGTTTGGTTATGCAGAACACAAAACACCCGATTCGTTCTGGGCAATCAAGAGCTGGCGAACCGCCTCTTTTTTCCTTTGCCGTTATAGCTGATACCCATATAAATGAAAGGGACGACACATCTAGCTCTCCTTGTGACACCAACCGTTTCGCAAATGATCGCGCTCGTTATGTATTTCAAGATATTGCCTTAATGGAACCGGCCCCAAAATTTGTTTTGCATTTAGGAGATATTGTTCACCCTGTGCCTTCTGTACCTACCTTTACTGATGCAGTGAATCGCTTTTGGGATATAGCTTTGCCATTAAAGGCGCCCCTTCATCTTGTCCCTGGAAATCACGATGTGGGTGACAAAAAGATTGACTGGATGCCAGCTGATCAAGTGTGTGATGAGTACTTAAAGACATATCGCGAAGCATTTGGCAAAGACTATTACAGCTTTGATGAAGGAGACCTACGTTTCATATTAATTAATTCTTTATTGTTGAATTCTGGATTAAAAGATGAAGAGCGCCAACGGAAATGGCTAGAGGAGCAAATTTCTACAGCAAGTGGCAAACGTTTATTTTTATTTATGCACTATCCTCCATACATACATACTGCAGATGAGCGGGGTAGCTATGACAACATAGATGAGCCGGCTCGTAGTTGGCTTGTTGAGCAAATTTGCAATCCTAATGTAGAGGCTGTATTTGCTGGCCACGTTCACAATTTTTGGTACGACCGTATCGGAAATGCAGATTTTTACATGCTTCCATCAACCGCATTTTTGCGACATGACTTTACTGAGTTCTATCGTGTAGCACCAAGTGTCGAGTTTGGACGTGGTGATGTAGAGAAGTTTGGATACTTTATCGTAGATGTATACGCAGACGGTCATGTAGCTTATTCAGTCCGTACTCATGGGCAGAAAATAAAGGAAGGTGAATTATTACCCCAACTGCACCCCATGCATCTCGCTCATCCAAAGACATCAACTTTTGATAATGTAGGCGTTGAGTTGCGTCATCCTTGGACTGAAAGTATGCAGATTACTGCGACAGGTGGAGTGCAAGAATTTGGTCGCAAGTGGGCACGCAATGATTATCCATTATTAGCATTATGGGAGATGGGTGCACGTCTATCAAAAATCCCTGATATAGATTTAAGTGAAGCGGGGCCGCGAGCTCGTATGAAATTGATGTCACGTCAAGGGCATCGATATATTGTTACTTTTTTAGGAAAGCCTCGAATTTCTATTACTTCTGACGAGCTTCATATGGCGGGTGTGATTGCAGTAGAGGTAAATGCTACTCTGAAAACCTATAACCTTCAAAAAGAGGCATATCGAGAGTGGCGTAAAAATACAGGCACCCAGCTGTTCTTGTCAAAAATTCATGCATTCGATGATTCGCATTTTGATGGCAAGCACTTTAACCATTTTGTTAAGGCAGGCTTCGAACTAAGCGAATTGGTGGGGATACAAGAAATGGTACGCGGGGCAGTAGAGGGTCAAATCATAGACGGTATTACGGTACGTATTGAAGCAGACCAAGATCTAGTATTGGCAGGCATTCAATTAACCTCATTTGCTGAAAGAACGCAATCTCAAGTTCTGGCATCGATTAAGACTAGTGGCATTAATCTAGTAACGGAGCGTGCAGATGATCGAGAGATGGTGGCACGTACTGCGCAAGCAATGGTGTTATCTAAGACTTCTCAGCGAGTTAAGTATGTCTTCGATACATTTATGGATGTGGATCGTGGATATTTTCCGCGACACGCATTTATTGATCGTCGTTTCGATCCTCATCCAGCAGCGCGAACCTTCTCAACACTTAATGCGTTGCTTTCTTCAGCGCAGCAACTTGTTGCTCAACCTATTGAGGGCGGGTTGGCTTTCACTACAAAAGAACGTAATTTTCAGTTGATTGACTCCCTTACCCCACATGCTTTAGAGCGGGTACAGGCTGCTCCAACTGGAACAATCATATATGACCTCTTTACTGGGACATGTTCTAGCTTAGATGACAGCGTTTCTAATTTAGCAGATAAGATGACCACAACACGGCAAGTCCTATTATTACAAATGCCCTAATGCTTCGAAAATCTGGCACTTCACAACCATTTTGAATTGAATATGTATGAAAATAGCAAATGGAAAGCATTTATTTAGGTTTGCTTTGATAGTAGATTCACACCTAAATCCAGCGGATGAAAGCAATACTTCCCCATGGCAGACCAATCACTTAGCAAATCCTAGAAATGAGGTGGTTGTTGATTCTGTAAATATGCTCAAACCAGCATTTACAATGCACTTAGGAGATGTGGTTCACCCATTGCCTTGTACGAGCTCATACAAAGGTGCAGCAGAATATGCAAATAATTTATATAAAAAATTAAATAAATAATTAAACTCTCATAGCGTTTTAAGCTAGAGTCTGGGAGGTAATAATTTTTTTAAAAAATGGAATCAAAATATTATCGTCTAATTTTTTTGATATTAAATAAATTTCTGAATGCGTATCGAATTTTTCAATGGGGATAAATGCTACATCAGCGCGATTATTATCAATTGAAGATTTTCCAACCACTGTTGCACCCAATCCTGCGCCAACTAATCCCAGCGCTGTATGAATCTCTTGGGCGTTATGCACAATCTTTGGCATTGCGCCAAGTTGCTCTAATAATTGAGTGATCTTATTTGAGAAGGTGCTGGCAGGGTCGTTAGGGTAACTAATATATGGCAGATCGTTAAAAATTGACGGAGAGATAGATTTTTTCTTTGCATGAGAATGGGATTTGGGTATTGCAGCAAGTAATGGATCACGCATTAACAATAAATAATTTATATCTTCCTCTTTCTCAAAATCACCAATGAACCTTATTAGGCCGATATGAATTAAACCCTTTCTAATATTTTCAATTTGATGATCTGAGAGAAGCTCAATTAAATCAATTTTTATATCCGGATGTTTCTCTCGAAATTCTCGAATTGAGTTAGGCAAAATTGAAAAAATTGTAGAGCGAGCAAATCCGATACTAAGCCATCCCCTTTTTCCTTTCGCAATCCCTATAGTTTCTTCGTTGAGTTTATCCAAACTAATGAGAATTTCTTTAATCCGTGGATAAAAGAATTTACCCAAAGGAGTAAGTTCCATTGGACGACTAGCGCGATTAAATAATCTACCTCCAAGAGATTCTTCAAGCAAAGAAATTTGCATGCTTATAGCAGTGGGAGCTACAAAAAGGTTCTGCGCTGCAATCCTTCCGCTTTTCACCTCAACTGTTTCACAAAAATACCGGAGTTGTTTCAGATTCATAAAAATTGAATTTAAGTTCAAATTATAGACATTGATATTGTAATTCATATACTTGAGACTAATAAGATCTAACTAAAGCTTGGGATAAGTATGAATCTTCAATTAGAGGGAAAAAATGTACTAGTCACAGGAGGTGGTCGAGGGATTGGCAGAAGTATTGCCTTAGCATTTGCAGCGGAAGGGGCTAATGTACTAGTAAATGATACAAATTTTGAGGGTGCTGAAGAAACTGTCGATTTAGTTCTCAAACACGGAGTTAGAGCCCTCCCAATAGCGTGCGATATTTCAAGCTTATCCTCCGTTCTAGATATGTCCAAAATTACGTTCGCAAATTTTGATCGTTTAGACGTATTGGTTAATAATGCCGCAGTTCGTAAAACACACACTTTCTTCATAGATACAGACCCTTCAGATTGTGACCTAGAGTTTCAAGTCGCGGTATTTGGAACTATGAACTGCTGCAGAGCTTTTTTACCCAGCATGATTAAAAACTCTTTTGGAAAAATAATTAACATCGGAACAGATGCTGCTCGAGTGGGCCAAGAGCGTGAGTGTAATTATTCTGCTGCCAAAGGAGCAATTCTATCTTTCACAAAGTCTCTTGCAAAAGAAGTTGGTCGAAATAATATTAATGTTAATGCTGTATCTCCAGGGGCCACGAATGCACCCATGAGGCAAGAAAGAATAGAGCTATTAAAAAAAGAAATTGGTGAAGTGAGGGTTGCCGAAAGGGAAGAGAAGATTAAAAAACTGTATGCATTACGACGTATTGGCGAGCCTGAAGATGTTGCAAATACAGTTGTTTATCTTGCCTCAGAGTCTGCGCGACACATAACTGGTCAAGTCATCAGTGTCAACGGCGGTTTTGCAATGGTTTGATAAAACAAACGTCTCAGTCACAGATTCTTAACTTATCACTTTGGTAGATTTTCTAAAAATTATAAAAGGAATGAAACATGAAGTACGAAGATATCATTTATGAAAAAAGAGATGGGATTGGTTGGATCACCATCAATCGCCCAGAGACATACAACTCAATTGTTGGTCTTACAATTAAAGAGATGATTGATGCTGTTACCGACAGCGCTGAAGATCCAGAAATCGGAGTTATCGTATTTACTGGTGCCGGCGAAAAATCATTCTCTTCGGGCGGAAATTTAAAGGCATTAAATGCCAGATCATCTAATGATTGCAGAAACCACATGCGATTGTTTTCACATCTTGCAATCGCAATAAGAACTTGTGGAAAACCTGTAATTGCAGCTGTTAATGGATATGCGGTAGGTGCGGGTCACGAATTGCATGTGATGTGTGATTTAACGATTGCCGCCGATCATGCCAAGTTTGGGCAAACCGGGGCACGAATTAGTAGTGTGCCCGTGGCTGGAGCAACACAAATGTTAGCTCGTCTAGTCGGTGAAAAAAAGGCCAGAGAAATATTATTTATGTGTAGACAGTATTCTGCACATGAAGCATTAGCTATGGGTTTAATAAATCATGTTGTTCCAATGGCTGAACTTTATTCAACCGTAAATCAATGGTGCCAGGAAATTTTAGAAAAAAGTCCACAGTCATTAAGAATGGCAAAGACTTCACTCAATCAAGAGTCTGACCAAAACTTATGGGGAAATATGTTCTCAGGATTTGAGATGTTGTCATTACATACTGGATCTGAGGAGTTTAAAGAGGGCACTCTTGCATTTATTGAAAAAAGAAAGGCAAATTTCAAGCCATATCGAAAGAAGACGGGAGCCTCACATTAGTCGACGTAAATATTCATACTATTTAGGAGATTCATAATGTTATACAAACAGTTGAAAATAATTATTCCAATTCTATTTACAGTCTTTTCCATTAATGTTGTAGCTCAGAACATAAATGAAGGTTTCCCAAAAAAAACAGTTAGGCTAATTGTTGGTTATGGTCCCGGCGGTAGTACTGACATAATAGGACGCGCTGTTGCACAAGGTCTATCTGAAATTTGGGGTGTACCAGTAGTTGTTGAAAACAAGCCAGGAGGAGATACTATTATTGCCTCAGAACTCGTGGCTAAAGCTGCTCCTGATGGCTACACTTTATTAGTTGCAAATAGTACAAATGCAACAAATGCAGCGTCTGGTAGAAAATTACCATATGACCCTGTTAATGATTTCACTTCAATCGCTATGGTTGGCGCTGCTCCAAATTTGTTATCTGTAAGTCCATCTTTTCAAGCAAATAATTTAAAAGAGTTAATTGCTGGTGCAAAAAATAAGCCGAATGAATTTAGTTACGGAACTGTAGGTGCAGGGTCATCTCAAAATCTTTTAATGGAGTACTTTGCTAAAAAGGCTGGAATTCAGCTAAATCATATTCCGTATAAGAGTGGTGGGGCTGCGATTACAGACATTATGGGAAATCATTTAATTGGAATTTTATCTGGCGTTGCATCTCAAGAGCAGTTTGTAAGAGGCGGGAAACTCAAGCCGATAGTTTTTTTTAGCGAGAAAAGATCATCAGTATTGCCTAATGTGCCATCTATGGCAGAAGAGGGATTTCAAGGACTTAGTTCTGATTATTGGATTGGCATAATGGGTCCAGCTAAGATGTCACAAAATCTTGTAAATAAAATCAATGCTGATCTTAATGCCGTGTTCAAACAGTCTGATATTCAAGAAAACTTTAAGAAGCAAGGTATAGAGATAATTAGTGGATCCCCACAAGATATGAATACCTATTACTTAAGTGAGTTGAAGTTTTGGTCTACATTAGTTAAAGATCTGGGTATTAATCAAACCAAATAATGCTTGATAAAGAAACAACTTACCCAACCTTTGTATCAGATTTTTTTGTTGCAGAATTAGGATCACGAGTTGCGGTAGGTGCGTGCGGAACAATCCTTGCCCAACTTGGAGCGACTGTTGTTGTTGTTGAGGGAATTCACAAAAATCCTGATGTAGAAACAAAACAATCGTATCGATCAAACTTTTTAGCTGGTAAGAAAAGCTTCCAATTTATAGAGGACTCATCTGAGGATCTTTTGGATTTGGCTAATTTAATAAAGGCGGCGGATGTATTAGTTTATTCAAGTGATATTGATCCAGATTTCTATAATTTATGTAAAACAATAGAAGTTGTAAACCAAGTCAAGTGTGACATTACAGCTTTTGGTTCCACTGGACCACTATCAAATAGAGCATATTCTGAGCAATTTATTCAAGCTTTATCTGGAATATTAGATACAACTGGTTTATCAACTGAGCCCCCAATTCCAATAAAGTATCCGCTTGTTGAATTATCAACGGGTGTATATGCTGCATCAGCAATATTAGCTGCTAAGCGACTGTATAAAAATACTCACATGCCTCAGATAGTTGAAGTTGCCTTATATGACGTAGCGTTTTTATCAACAGCAAGTTTTTTACCTAGTTATTTTATTGGAAAAAATCCACAAAGAATTGGTAACCGCCATCCTTCAATGTCACCATGGAATTTATATCCCACAACAGATGGCTGGATTTTACTTTGCTCAGGATCTAACGAAGAATGGGAAAGGATATGTTCAGAATTTAATTCACCAAATTTAGTCTTTGATAAGTTATTTTTGACGCCATCAGATAGGGTAAAAAATTGTAAGTTGATTGATGGGATCATTGAAGGTTGGACAAGTTCACTTGCAACAGATGAAGCCTTGAGAAAATTTACTACAGCAGGTGTAGCTTGTGGTCCCGTTTATTCTCTCGAGGAGCTATTTAAAGATCAATCATTGGCTGCCTATAATTTTTTTCAGTCAACTAAGGATCCAATTAGTAGAAATAGTATTCGAATACCAGGACAATTATTTTATGGTTCAATAAGTAGAAGCGCCCCTTTTAAGAATATTCCGAAGGTTAATCAAGATCGTGATTTTATAAAAAAATTGTTGCCAAAAAATGATTTGTCGCCAAAGAAATTTAATGTTGTGTTAAATAAACCTTTAGCTGGTATTCGCGTTCTTGAGATGGGTAACTATACAACTGCGCCACTAATTGGAAGGCAATTAGGGGCTTTGGGTGCATACGTAGTGAAAATTGAGCCACCACGAGGTGATTTATGTAGGTCTCTTCCACCACATAAGGATGGACAAGGTTACTTTTTTACCTTAGGTAATTCAGATAAGTCTTCGATTATTGCTGATTTGACTTCGGAATCTGGCAAGTCTACTTTCATAGAATTAATTAAAAAAACGGACATCCTAGTTGAAAATTTAAAATCTGGATCTTTAAAAAAACTTGGTTTCGATAATAATAAATTATTAGAACTAAATCCCAAATTAATTCACTGCTCAATAACAGGCTTTGGTAGCAAATCGAAGCTTGCCACTGTAGCTGCAATGGATACAACCATTCAGGGAATGGCTGGAATGATGTGTTTGACTACTAATCAAAAAGGAGTTCCCTACAAGTCTGGGGTCTCTGCGGCTGATTTAACTGGCGGCCAGTTGGGTTTGGTTGCTGTTCTCGGGGCTTTGGAGTTCAGGGACCAATCTAATGTCGGCCAGCATATTGATTTATCTATGCAAATGGCAGGCTCTTGGCTTACTCAAACAGCATGGAATGGGAATGTGTTTCCTAATAAGGATATGGTGGTTTCCTGTAAAGATGGATTTTTGTTGTGCCAAGTTAACGGTGATATGAGTCTCGGATACTTGTTAAATAATAGCCACAATTACATTATTCAAGATTTAAAAAGAATGCTTTTAGATGTTGGAGTTCAATCGATTGAGATTTCTACGATCAGTCAGGCAGCTGAATGCGGCCAGACAAAAGCAAGAAATTTAATTAAAAATTGTATTAATTCACATGGAATTGATTGGCCAATTTTGGCCTGCCCTATGCGTTTTTCATCTATCAAGGTTGATGTTGCGAAAGCTTTAGGTGAGATTGGCTCTGATGGCAATCAGATACTTAAAGATTGGGGTATTACGATTTAGCATAGCCTAAGAAGATTTTTGTATTTATATTTGAACTGCGAACGGATTAATAGTGAACCCATTACTTGAAAGTAAAAACGGCTCAGCACTAGTGTTGACAATGAACCGGCCTGAGGTAATGAATGCCATGTCTCTCCAATTAGCTATCGATCTTCGTGAATCTATCATTCGCGCTGAAAGTGATAGCAGTATCCGTGCAATTATTATTACTGGTGCTGGTGAAAAGGCTTTTTGTGCCGGGACTGATCTAAAAGAAAGGCGTACATTGGATCCAGATCAAAGATGGATCCAGAGCCGCTCCCTTTTTGATCTGAATATGGCTATTAGAAATTCATCCCTACCTATTATCGCTACTATAAATGGGTGGTGTCTTGGCGGTGGACTTGAATTAGCTATTTATTGCGATCTTAGAATTGCATCTGATAAATCTCAGTTTGGTTGGCCTGAAATGACACTAGGTGCTTATCCAAGTGGAGGTGGAGCTGTTATGCTACCAAGAATTATTGGAGAAGCTAAAGCTAAGGAATTTTTCTTTACAGCCCGCAGGTTAAACGCAGCTGATGCATTAGGTCTTGGATTGATTCATCGCGTTGTTTCGATAGATGATTTGATGCCAACTACCCTTCAGTTTGTATCTAGCATTGAATTAACTAGTCCATTGGGTTTGGCTGGTTTAAAAAAATCAATTAATACAGGTATTGATTTGCCGTTCAATGAGGCACTCAAGGTTGATCAAGATATCAGACGACCACTTGAGTCTACTGACGACTATAAGGAGGGTGTTCTTGCTCATTTTGAAAAGAGGCCTCCGATTTTTACAGGTAAATAGAGTAATTAAGACGGAGTCATTATGTTTTAAGGCTAACAGTATTTGTCTTTTATGTATTCTTTAAAGAAGTGTGAATCGTCTTTTCTGGGTCTTTAGCTGTATGCTCTAATTGAATAGTCATCTATCCAATTATTACTTGATAGTCTTCGTAGCACGAAATTTATTCCAAATACATTCACGACTCATCCACACGTAATTTATAAATATCATGTGCCCCAAGACTCGAAACCTCTTCAGCAAAAATGGACCGCCCGCATCACCCACGCGCGCGCTCACTGGGCAACCTTCCATAAACGCGTAAGACACAACCGTAATACCGTAGCCGGCTTTAATTGGAATGCAGACCCAACCAGCAAAGACTTCTACAGCCTTAGAGCCAATTTAATACACGGCACTATCTCTGCCGTTCTGCCAAATGTATACGCAAGAAACCCAGAGATCTCCACAACCCCAACCCACTCGGGCGAGGATATCAAGCTCTTCTGTAAAACATTAGAAAAAGTTACCAATAGAGCCTTAGAGCATGCCCAATTAAAGAATCGAGCAAAGTCTACTGTAAGGGCTGCGCTGACCTGTAGCTTCGGCATTCTTAAAGTGATGTATCAAAGAGATCCCAGCAAGGATGGATACATACAAGGTCGTATTAACGATGCCCAAGAGAACCTCCTAGCAATACATGATCTAAATAAAGACCTACATGACAATGATTCAATCCATCATCATGATCATGATGCTAAGAAGGCAGAGCTAGAAGAGCTCATCAAATCCTTATATGAGCAATCAGAAGTGCAATCTGCTGAAGGCCTAGTAATCGACAGAGTTCTTACAGAAAATCTCCTCATCGATCCCTCAATCTGTGAATTCTGGGATTACACCGATGCGGACTGGATCTGCCAAATCATCCCCATGAAGCGTGGCCAAGCAGAAGCGCTCTATAAGCAGAACCTCGCTAGCGCCAAGATCTACCAACCAGGCCAAGGCGAACCCTCACATAAGAAAGCCAGGCGCTTAGCCTCCATGCATATGGATGCAAGCAAAAGTCCGGTAAGTGATGATCAGCAGATCGCAGTCTTGGAAATCTGGGATAGAGCTACCCAGCGCGTTTACACCATGGTGGAGGGCGCGTCTGAATGGCTGCGTGAGCCTTATTCCCCACCAAGGGCTGGTGAGCGCTGGTACCCATTCTTCCTATTACCTTATCAGGTAGTTGACGGTCAGTTTGTTGGGCCAAGCCTAGTTGATCTGACTGAACGACTGCAAGATGAGCATAACGAAGCGAGAGATAGATTTAATCAGCATCGAGACCTTTGCATTCCGGGGTGGGTGGCATCAGCTGATATCAACGAGAAAACAATCAAGAAGCATGCTGATTCACGATTTGGTGAGATCACCATCGTGGATACCGAAGGCAAGCCCCTTAATCAAGTGATTATTCCTAGGGGGCATCCCAAGATAGATCCCATCGTATATGACACCAGTGCAGTACGTTATGACTGGGAACAAGTTACTGGGCTGCAAGATGCTGCGCGCTCAACAGTCGTCAGACCTAAGACAGCTACTGAAGCCAATATCTTACAAAGAGCGTTATCGGGACGCGTATTTGAATTCAAAGATCAGATAGAAGATTGGCTGCAAGAGATAGCGCAATACAGCGCCCAGGTTTTATTGCAAGAACTCACAAGCGAACAGGTAGAGCGTTATATGGGCGCGCCAATTACCAGAACAGCCATGGTCGATGGTCAGCTCACTATCACTAAAGAGAAAACCTATGACTGGCCAACACTTACCAAAGATCGAATCTTTGACATGGTCGATCTCAGAATCAGAGCGGGCACTACTGGCGCACCTGATAGCATAGAAGAAAAAGAAGGATGGTTGAAAGTCCTGCCAATGATTACAAATCTATCAATACAAATTCAAAACCTACAAGCTAGAGGAATGGATTACGAACATATCCGTAATCTCCTACGGGAAACGGTCTTGCGATATGACGATCGTATCGATTCAAATCTATTTATACCGAATGTAGAAAAGCAAGCGGAGGGATATGTCGACCCCAACTTTGGAGTCAATCTATTTTCTGAGAGGCGACAAAGAGTAAATAGCGAGATAAGTAACGACAGTAATTCATTAAAAGAGGAGATCAGCAATGACGCAGGTGGCAAATGAAGTAACGAGTTTTAAATCAGAGGTTCTCAGCAATGGTGGATCCATTCAAAGAGCTCAAAATAGGGAAGAGCTAAAAGAACGCGAGCGCTTGAGGAAAGAGGCTGAAGACAAACATGCGGCTGAAGTACATGCCAGGCGAATAAAGGCAAGAGAAGAGCGTGATCTGAAGTTAGCCGAAAGAGCAGCAGCTCAGAAGGCATCCGATGAAGAAAAGGCAAAAAAAGCTGAGGAGCAAGCAGTTGCCAAATTAGCTAAAGAGCAGGAAGCTGAAAAGCAAAAGGCGCTCAGGGTACAAAAAGCAGAGCCCAAAAGTCAGGCTACTAGTTTGCTTGATGACCTCAGTAAAGCATCCAAGCCCAGCGCATCTCTTGCTCAAATATCTGAGGATATTGAAGAGGGAGAAGAGTTAGAGGATTCAGCGGTTGAGCCAATCTTTGCTCCAGTCAAGGGTGAGGTACAGGTACCTGCCATGATGACCGCTCCTGAAGGCGAACTAGAGCCTCAAGCTTATGACCTGGGAGAGTTATTGCCCGCACCAGCTGCAATCAATGTAGATGTACTCCCACAGCCAGCCATTCAGACTGAAAGCGCAGAAGAATTCATCAATCGGGTATTGAACCCTGGGCCTGCGGATTCGAGGCCTGAGAGCAATAACAAGCCTAATGAAGAAGCCTCTGGCGACATCAAGTCAAAGCGTGGGTGCGAGCGGATTCAAAAGATCATCAATGAAAAGCGAGATCTAGAAAAGCAGGTTGAGGATTTGCAAGTTACTGTGGTGAGCTTACAAGATGCTCTTCGTAAATATGAAATCGAAAGTCAATTTGTTGATAACGCAATGTCAGCATCTACCAAGCAGAAGAAACCTGCCGAGCTAGTATCAGATGCCAAGCACCAGATCATCAAATACTTAAACTCTCGCGAAGATGAGGTTGATCATTCGGCTAAGGCTCAATGCTTTTACAAGTATCTGACTGATCCTTTTTATATGCAGGTGTTTGTGCAAACCAATAAACCAGAGCAATGGCAATCTACGATTGAATCCATCTACGACTCAATAGGGATGCCGGAGCCTAGCTTCGCCAACGTAAAGATCACGCCACTGCAGACGCTTCAGCCTATTCGGGCGCGAACCTCAACCTTGGGTGCGCCACTGGCTAGCTCCGAAAACCCAATGGATCGAATTGCTCAACATCTAGGCAATATGGGAATATAGATAAGTCTGAATTACATGCCACTCAAAATCAGTGGCATGTAGACAGAAATGTTTTTAGGCACCATAAGCACCTCATTTTGTCTACAAAACAGCAGATATAGCCCTTTTTCGTCTACAACTTAGCTTATATCGTGAGGATCAAGCAATTGATACTGTGAAGGGTTATCTGTAAATGCGTTGCAAACCTTCATTTTTTCCCAAAGATTCGGGAAGTTCGAATAATCAAATCCAGCGGTCCAACGCCATGCACGAGTCATGGATCGAATGAAAGGATTGGGATCATTGTTTTGAGACAGCGCTTTTAATGGCAGCAAATAATCCTCACGATAAGCTGTGGGAATAATGATGCGAGAAGCGGAATGTTGAGTTAAGTAAGCATTCATGGTTAGGCGCGCGGTTCGACCATTGCCATCCATAAATGGGTGCACTTCGGTAACTACAAACATCGCCATCAATGCGCGCGCAAATGGGTCTTCCAGTAAAGCGATGCGCTTGAATCCTTCCCGCAAAGTGCCTTTAACAAGCTCGGGGTGAACAAAAATAGTATTTCCTGCTTGGTTACTTTGCTCTTTCCATTCACCTGGATTTTTATCTGGGCGACTAGAGAGTATTTGGAGGTTACATTGCAAAAGCCACGCTAAGAAATCATCTTCATCTTTTGGGGGCTTAGAGCGAAAGGGCTGCTCCATGATTGCTTTAAAGGTACCTAGTACATCATGTGAATCTTCATTTCGCTTTGGAATGATTTTCCCATCGAAAATAATCTCGGAGGCCTCTTCGACGGTGAATGTAGTGCCTTCAATGTAGTTCGAAAAGTACGATTCAAAGAATGCAAAATTAAATGCACTTTTGCCAGTCTTCGCCGGATCTTGAATGATTGAAAAAGGTTTTCTTAGAGCAGAAAATAAAGTTTCGAAGATCTCAATACGATCAGGATCATAAGGCTTACCAGCTGCGCGCGCTAATGCATCAGCTGCCCTTAAAGAGCGAGCCTTACCAGTTTGCATTAAGGCGGAAACAATCGTGTTCAGTGTTTTAAATTGAACCTCTAGACCCAATTCAGGGGCAATCGCTTTAGCGTCATCACGCAGTGCATTGAGCTTATGTTCACCACGTATGGTGCACAGCTTACTTAAATAAGACTCAACCCATGGGCGACCCATAGTGCGAAGATCTGAGCCTTTGCGGCTATAGAGATTCTCTAACAGCCGCCTAGCCTCCGAGGATATAAAGAGTTTTCCATAAGGGGTATCGTTAAGCGAATCCTTGTGCGATTGAACTGCAGGAGGACCTGGCAAGATATTTAGAGTCAGCCCCGGAAATTCTATTTGACGTGCTCTATTGCCAGACACCAAAAATATATTCCCACTATCATCCGGTTTGCAAAGGTGAGCAGAGCGGTAGGCTATTACAGAGCCCGGATAAAGATATTCGGTAATTTGCCGCCAATTTGGCCGAATGATTTGTTCGAGCGGGCTGGCGATGTCGCTGGTGTAAATGCCGCGATAAATTTGACGCAAACGCCCAGACCTAGCCAAGCGGGAAATTCTCTGGGCGTTGGTTTTGTCTTCTCTTGAGCTAAAAAGCAAGAGGGGTAGCTGGTCAACAGAAGTGCTCATAGGGCCTCAATTTATCCATTATTGTCAACAACTATGCATATATTATAGTTTAATGTCAACAAAAGTGCTTATAGAATCAAAATAACCCTAATTTAGGCTCTTTAGACAAGGCTATTTCACAGCCTTTGCATCGCTTACCAGCTGATATATCTGATTGTGCCTGTGAAGGATTTCAAAGAAAAGCCTCAAGGTATTGAGAGCATCAACATCCGCTCTATGTGGGCTGCCTTCAAATTGAAGCTTAAAAGAACCTAGGCCTGAGGATAGACCGCCACTGGGTTTTTTGCCCATGGCAAGCATGTGCAGGCTATACCAAGTTTTGACATCGATCCAGCGACGGCCAAAATGGGGAAAGCTTATACCTCGATCTTTAAATTCAGCTTTCAGTTCAAGTGAATCGCCACCGCCCCAGGTAATGGGATTAACAAAGCAATTGCGCTTAGTAATAATTTCACCAATTTCTTTAGCTACTTGTTCATGTGGAACTGAATAGTCAGAAATATCCTGATTACAAATGCCCGTTAATTGGGTGATGAACTCAAAAATAGGCTCTTTAGGATCTAAGAACCATTTATACGTAGATAGGGATTGATTGACATAGTCATGATAGCTTCCTACCGCTAACCCTATTTGAATGATCTTTGGATTTACTGTGGAACTGTCTTGGGCATTATTAAGCTCTAAATCAAGCGCGAAATAACACTGCTCTTTATCCATGAGACCTCTCCAGTATTCGTTTAGATGAATGAGCAATGTAGAGGCCGAACCTCAAAGAGTCAACAAAATAAATCACCATATGACTATCAATGAATTGCTGCGAAGGTGATTCCGTCAAGGGCACCCCAAAGGGGTGGCTTGCGCACCCTTGACGGCCACAGGTAAAGAAACGCTCTTTTATGCCCAAGGTGGCGCAATGACACATTGGGCATAAAGACTCATAGCGATGTGAATAAATCGGCCAATAAAAACTCCAGAAATATCCAAACCCCACTTCTACCAACGTAATAATCAATTCATGTAGTGAGAGCTAAAAACTCTAACTACTGCTTCAGACCAATGCGTTAAAGCTAGAGTCGCGCCTAGTAGCGTAGCAATGGATGGGTTCACGCTCCATCACCAGGTATTGAAGCCACCAATTTCTTAAATAACTATTGATGGGGTGGCATATGCCAATTTCAAATACAGACTTGCAAGAGCTAGCTAAGGTTTCCTTAGATGAGTACTTGCGCAATCTACCGGTCGATCAAATCGCGGTAGAGCGACCTTTCCTTAAAAAACTCATGGAAGGGCGTAAAAGCCTATTGGGGGCAAAACAAAACGTAGTCGAGAACATCCGCAAAGAGCATGGCAGCAACTTTAGCTGGGCCTTCGGCGAAGAGACGGTCAAGTTCAATAAACGAAATACTACTGAGCAGGCCTCATTCCCATGGCGCAGGGCGGTAGATGGACTCTATATTGACTATGACAGGCTATTTAGTAATGGCATTAAGGTCAGAGAAGGTGGAGCGCGAGGATTCCAGTTGGAATACAACGAGCGCGTACAACTGATCAACCTCTTGGACGAGCAATTAGAAGTCTTGAGGGAAGGCTTTCTCAATAAGCTGGACCTAGAGTTGCATCGCGATGGCTCACATGGCGCAGATGCGGTAGTCGGATTAGATAGCTTAGTAAGCCTTGCCCCAGATGCCGGTACGGTAGGCGGTATTGATCGAGCCAAAGCAAGCTATTGGCGTAACTACGCAGTCAAAGATATTGCCTCAACATCGCCAGGTAACTTAGTAGGTGAGATGGAGACTGCATGGCGTCAATGTATTAAGCATGGCGGTAGCCCTGATTTCATCATCGCCGGTGGCAAGTTCATTGATACCTATCGCAAGCAAGTCACTGTTACCCATATTGCTGGATCAGGCGAGACCAAGTACATCGATGCTGGCGTAGGAGCGGGCGTAAATACTGGCTTGGCCTTCAAGGGGGTAGAGATCATTTGGGATCCGCAGTTTGATGAGCTCGATGCCATGGCCAATCGCACGGTGGAGTGGAGTAAGCGTTGCTATTTCCTCAACACTCGCTTTATGAAGCTACGGGATGATGACTTAGACATTGTTGCTCCAATCCGTCCGCACGACACACTTGCCATGTACGCCATGGTGAACCTACGCTGTGCTTTATCCATCTCACGAGCAAATGCCCATGCGGTATTAGCCATTCAATAAGGAGGAAGACATGCAAAACAATCAAATAAGCCATAAGGAGCTAGTTCATAGTGATTATCAAATACGAGAAGTGGAAGCGGTGGTGCGCAGGGACGCGTTTACAACAATTCATGTGCATGTGCCTCCGTATGAAACCAATATTCTTCGTAATCTCTTTGGGCGCGAGAACGTCACGGTATTTGAGCGACCCAATAAAACCATCATTACTCCAGAACAAGAGTACGACAGACTCTGCGCCAAGTATGGACATGAAGTCGTAGCCAAAGTCTTTGGTGAGGATGATGGTGATCGTCTTATGGAGATCGTAGAAGGACTGATGGCTGAAGGTCGACTACCGGCTCAAGAGCAAACATTAGATAAAGCTTTCGAACCAGAATTACCGCAAGAAACTAAAGGAGCCAAGAAACGCTAGCAGTAGGGAAGGCCATCGCCATGACCACTAGCGGCAGGTGTTTGGGTGCGGCTGCGGGTGTTGAAGTAACCATGGTGTGTGGGCGCGCGTAACTGCGCCCCACTGCCAACACCAAAGAACAGCCCAGGCGGTAGTGGGGCGGTGGACTTCCATACTTATCAATACCTTCGAGCATCAAGAAAAGAACTTACGACATGCTTCCAATCATTACCTCTCTAGTCCAAACCTTGGCCGTCAATGGTCTTGGCTTACTTGCGGGCGCAGTCCAGGCTAAAGGCAAGGAATTCATTGAGAGCAAGATTGGGGCGCGCATTCCCGAGAATCCAAGTCATGAGGATCTCATCAAGCTCAAGCAATTAGAGATAGAGCAAGAGCAGCTTCTATTGCAATACACGCTTAAGCAAAAAGAACTTGAAATAGAGGAATCTAAACTTCTAGCTGAGATGCATCGTGCCTCACAAGAGAATGCCACTAACAGATGGCAATCCGATATGGGCAGTGACTCCAGGTTATCGAAGAACATCAGACCAGGAACTCTGGTTTATATCCTCACGGCCTACCTGTTATTTGCATTGCTATCAGCAATGGGTATAGATATCAATGAAGCCTATGTAAGGCTTCTTGGCGAATGGGGCCAGTTAGTCATGCTGGCCTATTTTGGCGGTAGATCAGTCGAGAAGATCTTTGAGATGCGTATGCATTGCTCAAATAAAAAAGAAGAAGCTACGTGAATACAAAGGTAAGTGGTCTAGTAGCAGAACAAGCTGCCTTCCTAATTGATGTCAGTAGACTCATTCAGTTTGCCACTGCAGAGGGGTGGGTTGTTACAGGAGGTGAGCTTTGGCGTTCACCTGAGCAGCAGGAGATCTACTTTAAGACCGGCAGATCAAAGACTATGAATAGCAATCACCTAAGACGTTGCGCTATTGATCTGAACTTCTTTTGGAATGGTAAGCTCGTCTGGGATAAAGAGCTCATCCGTACGGTCGGCGAATACTGGGAAAGACTAAACCCTAAAAATAGGTGGGGCGGGAATTTCAAAGGGTTTGTGGATGTACCGCATTTTGAGAGGGGCCATTAACGGTTTCCCTTAAATATTGCTATGAACCCTTTATACTGTACCTTTATACAGCTAATTATCGTGGTTATACCTTCCGAGATATGAGATACTCACAATCTAGAGTTTATTCGCTGGTAATTCATGATGATGCGCAAGCAGATTTGGATCAGATTTTTGAGGTTAATCAAACCTCAGCAGGTGATATCACTGTTTTCCTGGAAGAGATAAATGGAAATCAAGATCTGTTGGATAGATTGGTTAGTCGGGGTTATTGCAATTATGGCGAACCTCAATTTAATGTGGATGAATGGCAAAAAACAAGGGCCGCAAAATTTAACCTTTGGAGGGTTAGATTGCTTTGGCTTTCAGGCGCCAGCGACTATCGAATAATTTATGCCTTTCACACTATTGAATATAGATATTACGTTTTAGCTATTTTAAAGAGAGACTTTGACTATGACACTAGCAATCCAAGAGTTAAGAGAATCTTCGAAATCTATGATGCCCTCAACATCCCCCGTTATTAGTTCAACGGTTTCTCGTATGCCAGCTATTAATCCCGAGACACATCCGCAAAATGTGTTCTTCATCTCGGATGTTGTGATTCATCCTGTTGTGCCTGCTGGGTTCAATGATATGCAGGATGTTGTAAGAAAGTACGAGAATCAACCCACCAAAGCCGCTGCACTTGATGAAGCTAGGAAGCGATTAAGTAGCTCAATGACTGGTATTAATATGCCAACCACCATAGCAACCTTAAGGCTAAAGTCTGGATTGTCTCAATCTAAGGCGGCAATACTTTTGGGAAACTCTCAGTCTGGTTACTCTTTAATTGAGGCTGGTCGCCGAGATATGCTGCATAAAACTTTTGAAAAGCTTGTGGAAATATTTGACACAACTAGAGATGAGCTTGCTCAGGCAATTAAAAATACTAAGGCCTTGAATGATGAGTAAATTTGGCAGACGAATTGAGGTTATATATTGCGATGATATTAGGCAGGAACTTGGATCAAAGTTTTCTTATATGGGCGTTTATGGTTCAGACCTAGTACTTCCAAGCTTTCCTGTTACATTGCCAAAACTTTGTATTGCAGTAAAGGTTGTTACTGATAATGACCATCCCTTTGATGAGTTGGAGGTTGTAGTTCTTCAGGGTGATGAGCAGGAGGTAATTTTGGGAACCGGACAAATTCCTATGCCAGCACAAGATGTTTTTTCGGAGGACGGTTCAAAGGTTATTGTGGTTCAAACTTTTTTAATGCTTTCTCCATTTCAATTAGATAGGGAAACTACTCTTCGTGTAAAGGCTAAAACTGGATCCGAAGATTTAAACGGACTGGCCTTAAGAATTAAAACTATTGCCTGATTTGTATGATCTGTTGAGCTAAGGTATTAAGATTTCTTTGTTAGCGAAAGTTGCCCAATCTTCCATTAATCTTGCTCGCCTCTCTAATTGATCCTGCCTCCTATAGGCAGCCTCAGACTTATTCTTAATAGTGTGAGCCAATGCTAGCTCAACAGTTTCATTCGGATAGTCGGTAGTCTCCGCAGCCCAATCCCGAAATGTAGATCTAAATCCATGTGGAACATATTGAGAATAAGCCGGCATTCTCTTCATGATGGCAATTAGAGACATATTTGACATATTATCTTTGTTGTAACGCTTGCTCGGGAATAGGGACTCATTTACGCGATGTTTAGAGAGGTATTCATATATCTCAATTGCCCGAGAATTTAGTGGCACTCGATGCTCTTTTCCGGCTTTCATCCTTTCGGCAGGAATGGTCCAAACCTTATTTTCAATATCAAACTCATCCCATTTGGCATTAAGCACTTCACCCGTACGTGTAGCCGTAAGAATTAAGAACTCAAGGGCGAGTACAGAGAAACCACCCTTTGTTCTTAACTCTCTCATAAACTCACCAATCTGCAGGAATGGAAGGGCAGGGTGGTGACTCTTCTTCTGGATCTTATTGGCCTTTGGTAATAGATGGGCTAGTGCGCCTTTAAGGCGTGCAGGATTATCCCCTTTGATGTATTCATGAGCCTTGCACCAGTCAAGGATCACCTCAATTCGTTGGCGTACACGAGTTGCCGTTTCTGTGCGGACATTCCAGAAGGGCCCCTCAACTTCTCCAGACTTCTTCTTGATTTCTTGCTCAAGAAGCTTGGCGATATGGCCAGTATTGATTTGATCAACCCGCATCTTTCCAATTTTTGGATTAACAAAGGTAGCCATAGTGTTTACCCATTGATCAGCATGCTTTGCATTCTTCCATTCTGATCGTTTGGCTGCAATACAACGCTCTGCTGCAATTGAGAAGGTAATTCCATCCTCAGTGGCGGCTAGGGCTTCAGTCCGAATCCTGTTGCGCTGTTCTATCGGATCAACACCATCTAGAATTAATTTACGAAGCTCAAGCGTTTTCCGTCTGGCATCAGCAAGTGAGCGGACCTCTAGCGGGCCCAAGCCCATATCTCTGCGCTTGAATGAAGTAGGGCTGGTATAGCGAAATATCCAACTACGCATGATTTTATTTACCCCTAGCATCACCTGAAGATATAGTCCTCTGGATTCTGAGTCGTGGTAAAAACCGGGTTCAGAGAGATTGGCAATACGACGTGCCGTAAAGCTAAATTTATCCGCCATTCGGCATCCCAAACTCATGCAAAAATCACCCCTTTTGAACTCATCTTTAATCAACATATTTTATTGAATCTCAATGGGTTACACGGGAGTGTGGTTACATAGAAGCCATGTCGATGATGGGTCTAGTGATGGAGTTTGAACCCCCCTCTGTACCCACCATGCAGAAAAAAATTAGATTAAATAGATTAAAAAGTTAACCTTTTGTTGGTTATTCGGCAGTCGAAACTCTCTAAGGCACTAACGATGATTTTTTTC
Organism: Polynucleobacter sp.; assembly: GCA_044340835.1. GTDB lineage: Bacteria > Pseudomonadota > Gammaproteobacteria > Burkholderiales > Burkholderiaceae > Polynucleobacter. Next base: position 51,009 of record JBIISV010000001.1, on the reverse strand, counting down.
CCGTTACTAACCCATCAGCAAGACATAGTCTCAGATAGATTTAGGTGGTTTACTCGGGAATAGGGTCAACCTTGAAAGCCATATATTTAAAGGGTTTATGGGTAATGGTAGAGCGCATTGGAGGGACAAAATCTGGACACCTCTTCCGCCATGTCAATAGGTATTACAAGGGTTTGTGGCGATGCAACACCCTCGTTACCAAAAGCGTTACCAAAGCCATCCTACGGGGTGGCTTTTTACTTGGGGGGTTAATAGTCTGCCATCTAAATTGGAGCAGCACTTTAAAACATTTTATTTGGGGTTCTAGGGGGCAGAGAACAGCCAATAAGAGACGATGAAGGCTTTTTAAGTTAAGTCTTCCGGGTGCAAAGATTAAGTCCTAATGGTTTGGGAGAAATTTGGAGCTCGCGACCAGCGGAATAAAGGGGCTGCCTGACGCCTTCCAACCTTTAATGGACGCAACTCTATACAACCTTACTTTTTTTTAGTTATTCGGCTGGTTGCAGATGAGGGTTCAATTTATTGTGAGCTCATTAACCTCTTCATAGCATGGACCAAATGCTATGAAGTTGTCCCAACCTAGTTAGTCACCTTAGAAATTAATTTAGCGTTGCTTATAAGAGTGCAATATGCACAACATGCACCCTAAAGCTAATAGATAGGATTTCTTAAAGCCAGTAAATTAATGACATATTTTTTTAATGTCATTCTCCCTTGGGGGAGTGCTACCCCTTTGGAGTTTTTTTCGTGCCAGTCCAATTTCGCCTTACAAGTTCAAAATTCTCACCAATCTATTTGGCGGTATTGAGTTCTCTTTTTGTTTCATCTGTTTATGGTCAGGCTGGTCCCGATGCAGGAGCATTGCAACAGCAGTTGCAAAGAGAGGCTGACCGTGATCGCCCAAAAACGGCTCCAGAAGAGCTGATTAAAAAGCCAGATAGGGCAGCCCGCCCTCAATCTGGTGCTAAAGCTATTGATGTAAAGGGTTTTAAGGTCTCTGGAATCACGCTAATTTCACAAGCGCAAGCGCAAGAAGCGCTTAAACCTTTTATTGGTCGCCAATTAACGCTTGATCAAATTAAAGAGGCAGGTGAAGCGGTAACGAATTTATATGGTCAGATTGGAAGAATGGCGCAGGCAGTTATTCCACCGCAAGACGTGGTGGGTGGTGTGATTGAAATTAAAATCATTGAAGGCAAGGTTGGCGATGTCATTATTGAGCTCGACAAAGCCTCACCTAGCCGCCTCAAGTCCGAGGTAATTCAAAAGTTCATCACTAGCAGCAATGCGCCTGGCGTTTTCATGGATTTAAAGGGTTTGGAGCGTAGCTTAGCTATCTTAAATGAAACTCCTGGTAACGAGGTTAATGCCGAGTTAGGTCAAAGTGAAAAAGAAGGCGCTACCAATATTTTGGTAAATGCAAAAGATACCGGCTTATTTGCAGGCAGGGTAGATCTTTCAAACTATGGATCTGCCAATACCGGCCCAGCCCAAGCAATTGCTAGCTTAAGTTTAAATAATCTGAGCGGCATTGGAGACCAAGCCACTCTAGATGTTATTGGATCGCAAGGCTCTGTCTTTGGGCAATTCAGGTACGGGCTGCCAGTTGGTTACGATGGATGGAGAGTTTCAGCTGGCGCAAGCGCTCTAGATTATAAAAGCTTAAGCAGTTATTCACCCGTGATCTCTCAAGGTACAGCCCAGACCTACGGAATTTATTCCAATTACGCCCTAGAGCGAACGGCACGCTCCAATAAGAACATCACGGTTAACTTTGAGAACAAGAACTATAACAACTTGACGAGCGGTACGCAGACTAGCAACTATCAAATTAATAATCTTAGCGCTGGTATTAATGGGGCTAATTTCTTAGATCAAACCTATGTTAATTGGGGTGCGACGGCAACCCTGGGCTCACTCTCAATTAATAACACCAATCAAGCAAATAACGATACTCAAGGCGCCGCAACTAAAGGTACTTTCGGAAAGATTGGATTTAATGGTTCCGTCACTCAGCCTTTACCGGTTAAGCAAACCAATCTCATTGCGTCAATATATGGACAACTCGCCAACAAGAACCTCAATAGTGCTGAGCAGCTCTACTTAGGCGGTCCTTATGGTGTCCGTGCCTACCCAGTTGCGCAGGGTGGCGGTTCACAGGGTGCTGTAGCCTCCTTAGAGTTAAACCACACCTTAATTCAAGGATTGCAGGTTAGCGCATTCTTTGATGCCGGCATCATTCAGCAATACGTCAATACCTATACAAACTGGCAGGGCCAGACCAACGCAAACAATAGCTATGCATTGTATGCAACCGGTTTATCAGCTAAGTATCAGTTTCAAAAAGTGCAGCTCAGTGCTGCTTTGGCTTGGAGAACGGGAGATAACCCACTGTATACACAAGCCGGTCAGCAGTTAAACGCGGATAACCAATATAGATCAGTGCAAGGTTGGATCAAAGGCACCATCTATTTTTAAACAAAAAATAATTGAATGTATTAGCTTAGAAGCTAATTTTCAAACGGACACGAAAGCAATAAATTCATAGATCTTCAATGAATTACCTATTTTGATAAGCCGAATATCGCCTTCTACGCAGTTCAAAGCCGCTAAATTATTAGCGGCTTTAGCCGTTGCCGGTCTTGCTCAGCAAGCCGTGGCAGCCGCTCCTGCGCCAAATACCTTACCAACAGGTGGTCAAGTAGTTGCTGGCACAGCAACCATTGCTACAGCCGGTAATACGATGAACGTTAACCAAACTAGCCAAAGAGCAGTGGTTAACTGGAGCAGCTTTGATGTCGGTTCAAAGGCAACCGTAAACTTTAATCAGCCCAATGCTCAAGCGGCAACCCTTAATTACGTTAATAGCGCTTCAAAATCCATGATCAATGGCGCAGTAAATGCCAATGGTCAGGTTATTTTTGTTAATAACAATGGGATCGTATTTGGAAAGAGCGCTCAAGTGAATGTGGGTGGCATGGTTGCCACTACGATGAATACCTCTGCCAAAGAGTTTATGGAAGGTAGAGATATTCAAACTTACGAGGGCGGCACGAGCGGTAAAGTGATTAATAAAGGTAATATTACCGGCAATAATATTAATAGTTACATCGCTTTAATGGCGCCTCAGGTGATTAATACTGGCGTTATTACTGCAACCATGGGTGGTAATAATGCAATTGCATTAGTAGCCGGTCAAAAAGTCACTTTGCAATTCTCGGGAAGCCAATTTGTTAGCGTTTCAGTAGATGCTTCAGTCGTAAATGCATTAATTTCTAATAAATTATTAATTAATGCCGGTAATGGTCAAGTGATTATTGGCGCAAATGCTGCGCAAAATCTGATGGGCTCACTCATTAAAAATACGGGCACGATTTCTGCCTCAGACATTAATACTTCGGGTGGAAAAATTACATTAACAGCCGACACAATCGAGCAAAGTGGTGCGATTGAAGCCAGCTCAAGCCAAGCAGCCGGCGGAAATATTAGCCTAAAGGGTAATCACATTACGTTGGCTAGCGGGTCAAAAACGATTGCAACTGGCGCAACTTCCGGCGGCAATATTAATGTCGGCGTGAATAACGCAAGTACCCAATCACTACAAAACGCCATTGAGAACAACAATTTGGCGAACACAGTCAGTGTACAAACGAATGCCACTGTCGATGCATCTGCAACGCAAAGCGGTAACGGCGGCGCGATTAATATCTGGTCTAAGTTATCAACCATGGTTGCTGGAACACTATCGGCCAAGGGTGGGGCGCAGGGCGGCAATGGCGGCTTTATTGAAACCAGCTCCAAGGGTACTGTATCCATTGCAAGCGCTACAAAACTTGATACCAGCGCACCCAAAGGGAGGGCTGGTCAGTGGGTGATTGATCCGACGACTTTAATCATTGATAGCGCAGCAGCTGCTGCCATCAGCAATGCCCTCAACACAACGAGCGTAACGCTAGATGCCACAGGAAGTTCCTGTAGTGCATTTGGTGGGTGTACCCAAAGCCAGTCGGCATTGATTAGGATCATGGCTGGAGCAGACATCTACTCCAGCAATACAGCAAGCTCCCTCAGCCTAGTCGCCACAGGCGGCCAGATTGATATTGATAGCAATATCACTGCAGGGGCGGTATATGCCGTAGCTCAAACCATTAATGTGAATGGATCCATTAATACGAATGGTGGGCCGAATTCGAATATCTATTTAGCAGGCGCCATTATTAATATTCTAGGTAATATTAATTCCAATGGTAATAGCCAAAACTCAAATACAAATACCACTTCCAGCAGTCTAAATACAATAAATACAAGTACTGCAAATAACCGTAGAAATGGAAGCACTGCTAATAATCAAAATACCTTAACTGCCGATGGTAATAATTACATTAGTAATGGCGGTTTAATTAATATCCTCACAACGGGTGATATTAATATCGGTAGTACAAATATAAGCAACGCTACAAATCTAAATACAAACCCAAATAGCTATATCTCTGCAAACGGAGTTCATGGCGGAACAATTACTATTTTATCTACTGCAGGTAAAGTAAATGTCAATGCAGTGATTGATACCCTGGGTAAATCGGGTAATGCTGGCAAGATTGATATTGCAGGTAAAGACCAAACCAACTTAACAAATGCATTGATCAGTACAGAAGGAATAAGTCAGGGCGGCTTGCTTAACCTTGGCCAGATTAATAACCTGGGTAATGGAACCATCTTGGCTCCCCCAGCAACTGCGCCTCCAGCGCTCTCAACTTACGTACAGAACACCGTAGCAGCAGCGGCACTGAACAGCAACAACGGCATCACCAGCAGCAGCATCATCATCGATGGCCAAACCGGCATCAACGCACCAAACGGCAACATCGTCGTTTTCGGTGACCAAATCGAAGTTAACCATTCCAGCATCATCGCAGACCATGGCGTCATCATCATTGGTCGTGAAGGCTACTCCAGTGGTGGACTAAGCAAACTAACAGCAGTCAGTAATTCCACATTAATAGCGCACAAGGTAGAGACCTCAGCTGAGCTATTGGGCACAGATGCCGTCACAGTGCTTGCCTCTGAATGGCTGCTGGATCCAACCAACGTAACAATTGCAGCTGGTGCCGCAGGTGGATCTACCGGTGGTTCGTTAGCATCAGCCTTAGTCAATGCTGGCGTAATTACTATTACAGCAGGCGATATCCAGGCTGCAATCAATGCTGGTACCAGCGTAAACGTAGTAGCTACCGGCGAAATTACGCAATCTGGAGCGCTCAACTTTGTCAATAATTCTGGAACTGCAGCAACTTTAACGCTAGATAACACTAGCGGTTCAAAAAAAGCCATGACACTTTCAGGTGGCATTACTGCAACTGGGTCCAGTTTGACTAATATTGTTGCCAAGACTGCTGGTGGGCAGATAGTTATTTCTGGCGCTGTTAATGTAACTGGTGCTGTAACTTTAGATAACACTTACGCTGTTGGCGGTTCTACAAGCGGCTTCATTAACGAAACCAACGGAATTACCTATATTGGTGCTGTAGCTGGGTCTATTTGGGGCGTGAAAAATACGGGCACTATTACAGCTAAAACAATCAGTGTGACAGCTGCTAATAGCGGCTATACCAATATGGGCTTTTGGGCTGCTGCAAACCTGACTGCATCTGGCGATATCAATGTATACGCAACCAATCAATTCGCACAAACCTCGGCGGGTGCTGGTAGTGTCGCTTTTTATACTAATTCTGCGCTAAATATCACCAGCACTGGTGGTACTGTTAATATTATTGGAAAGGTACAGGGAACGAGCGCCAATTACTCTAGTGGCGGTATTCATTTTGCCAATGCTACGGCCGCTGCGACCGTAAACGTCACTGCCAACAAGATTAGTCTTGAGGGCTACAGTACAAATAGCGCGGTGGATACCTCAACCACGGGTATTGGCATTAATTCAAACTTTACAAAGTTTACTATCAATGCTGGAGCAGATTATTCTGCTGGCGGACCTGCAATATCCTTTTATGGCTCCAGCATAGTTGGTGCCGGACGGGGTCTTAGATTTACGAACGGCACAATTACAAATAATGCGAGCGGGGGAGATGTTTTACTTGTAGCAAATAATAATATCTTCAACTCAAATAATATTGTTGTTGCGACTAATAACACAGCAAATGCGAGTAAAGTATTGTTTGATACAACCTCTGGTAACAGTACTGGTACGATTGAGAATAGCGGGGCAATTACCAGTACTGGCGGCACTACCGCTACTGGAAGCAATCTAACCAATATTTTGGTTAAATCTTCTGGCGGAAAAATATTTTCTAGCGGCACTATCAATATCAGTGGCGACATTACAGTAAGCAATAGATACAACGTTGGCGGAACAAATTCCACATTTATTAATCAATACAATGCTTCTGCCAATACTGCAACTTATCTTCAAACCACGGCAGGTGTAACAATAACAGCGGGAATCAGCGCTAAAAATATTAATATTTATGGTGCATACAATGGTTATTTGTCTTCTGCCGTATGGTTGCAGGCAAATTTAACCGCAACTGGCAATATTAATTTAGCGGGATATCATTCGATAGCGGCTGCTGCTGGCAATAATAATGGCTCAGCTGGAATCTACACCAACGGCGCGCTGAACTTTAATGCTGGTGGAACATTTTTTGTGGATGGCAATACAAACAGTACAGTTGCAGGGCTTTCTGGTATTGGCGTTTACCTTTGGGCTGGTACGGGCACAGCAAAATTGAATGTTATTGCAAACAAAATTCAAATACTTGGTTCAAGCACTAATACAAGTGCTGGTGGCGATACTACAGCTACCAGCTTGAATCTTGCTAACGGAGTTAATTTCACCATTAGAAATTCAAATGATTACGTCAATGGTGGTGAGGCATTTTCGTTCCGCAGCACTGTCGTGACTAACTTCGGTAGGGGCATTAGAGTATCTAACGGTAGCATCACAAACAATTCAAATGGTGGTGATATTGTTTTTGTTTCAAATGGGAGCATTGGAACCTTCGTCCCTATAAGTCTGGCAAAAAATACATCAACCGTTGCCACTAAAGTGTTATATGACACAACCACAGCAACCAGTACTGGGTTCATAGATAATACTGGCGCCATAACCGTTGCTGCAGATTCTACGTCCGCTGTCAACCTAATTCAAAAATCAAATGGAGGCACAATTAGTAATGGTGCTGGAGCCATTAACGTTTCTGGCTACATCGATATCAACAATAACGCCGTTAGCGGACCATCTGCAACAGCTACAACCCTTAATTCATTAGGTGCAAGTATTACCGGCCCAATGACCTCGGGAACGCTGGCTGGAAATATCGGAGTCAGAATTAATGCCATTGCCACAGGAACGGGTCTTGGTATCAACGGCACATCAACAATAACTTCCCTGGTTGGTCCAGTTACCTTAACCGGCCAGTCTGCAACTGCCAATGCGATCAAACTTACTGGCGCAGTTTCATCTGCTGCAGGCTTTACAGCAGTTGGCACATCAACTACTGCGCCAACTGTTGTTGCGGTAGCGGCAATCACCAATACCACTGGAAATATTTCAATCACAGGTAATGCTGCTGCTGCGGGTGCTAATACCGGTATCAGCGCCACGGGCGCAATCACTCAAAACCAGGTCGGCGGCAATATCAGTTTTATTTCCAATAACAAGATTAGCCAAACTGGCACTGTTGCGCTTGTTGCCAATACTGGCGGAACAGCTGCTAATGTCTTGTATGACACTAGAACCGGCAATAGCGGATCAACAATTCAAAATGGTGCACTTTCAATCGGTGCAGGAACAAGCACTTCCGCCATTAATTTTTCAGTGCTTACCAATGGTGCATTGATTACCAATGGAGGGGTTATAGTCCCTGGGTACATCTTGATTGATAACACCAACGGTTCGAGTTCCACGGCGACACTCGCAAACGTGAACGGTACCACTATTATTGGTGCATTAAGTGCTGGCACATTAGCAGGCTCAACTGGTGTGAGGATTAATACCGTTTCATCTGGAACAGGTGTTGGTATTCAGGATGTAGCAGCCATTACTGCGCTGGCAGGGCCAGTCACACTGACATCGATCAGCGAAACCGCGAATTCCATTAACTTAACAGCCGCTAGCTCAATTACTTCAGCTGGTGGCATTAGCATCATTGGTACATCTTCGCAAGCGTTCGCAACTGCAGATACAGCGGGTGCATATGGTGCTGTCTCTGTGCTTGGCCAGGTTACTAATACTGGTGCGGGTGGGGTAGTGGTGCAATCAACTGCGAATACTGCGACAGGTGCTATTACTGATTCAGGCGCCGGCGGCATCTCTATTACCGGCGGCTACAACATCGCGGCTGGCACGGTAACGGGCGGCACGATTACTGCGGTTGGTGCACTGAATAATACAAACGGTGGAGTAATTTCTTTATCGATGGCTCAGCCTACATCTGCCACAGGGGGAGCCATTGAAGATGCAGCCGGCGTAACCAATGCGGTTGCTTCAGTTGGCACAAACGTGACTTATTCACTCCGCGGTGGCGTCATGAATTTAGCCTACGCCGGTGTAAATAACGTCAACTACCGTTCACCACTGACACCTGCAACGATCAGCGTTCAATTATTGGATAGTTATGTCACTACATACGGCGTAGCCTTTACCGATGCAGCTCCACAAGCCTGGATTAAAAATGCAGCGAATACGGCAGTCACTGTATCTGGTGGCGGCGCATTTGGTGCAAGCCCGACAGCGTCTTCGGTTTTAGGTAGCCTCTCTTTAAGCAGTATCAATGGAGTAGCGACGATTGCTGCTAACCGTGTAGGCGGTCCAACCACCTTGATTACCGGCGATATTCTGTCTACTTTTGGCCTTGTAACCATTACTGCACCTGCAGCAGGAAAAGGGACGTATACCGTTAATCCTGCAACCCTCACTATTGCCTCGAAGTCATCTTCATCTGCTTATGATGGTGTCACTACATTCAATACGCTGACACAAGCGGGTTACTCAGTTGCGGGATTAATCTCCACTATTGGTGGAACCCCAACGGGTGACGCGGTGACTTCAACGACTAGCGCTATTAATGTAGGCAATAGCTCGGGCGCCGCGGTTACTGGCAGCTCTGTAGCTACTGCTGGCACTTTCAGTGTTATTGAGAGTCTTGCTCAGGGCAGCAACTTAAGTAACTACACCATTAACTACGTTAGATCTACCTTTAATGTCACTCCAGTAGCATTGACTATTACAGCGGCCAACGACAGTAAAACCTACGGTAGCACTAGCACTAACGCAGGAATTGCATACAACGCATCTGGTGTGAAGACCACGAGTGCTGATGGTTTCACTATCAGTGGCTTGCTGGGTTCTGATGCAGTGAATACAGTAACTCTGAGCTCATTAACGGGTGCTATTGCAGCAGCCAATGCTTCAATCACTCCTTATTCAGTCACTCCAAGTGCTGCAGCAGGAACTGGCCTAAGCAACTACAGCATTAATTACATTGACGGCGGTCTTACCGTCAACAAGGCGGTATTGACCATCACCAACCCAACCATGGTGTACAACGGTACAACTACATTTGCTACAGCAACATCTGGCACTGCAGCAACTGTCACAGGCGTTGGTGGTCAAACATTTACTCTAGGTGGCTCAGCCACAATGACTAATCCTAATGTCCTTGGTGGTAGCAATATCACTAGCACGGCAGGTCTAACATTCGCAGGCTCTGGTAGCTCTAACTATGAATTACCAGCCAGCATTGCTAATGTCGTCATCACACCAGCACCATTGACAGTGACCCTAGCGCCACAAACTAAAACGTACGACTCCACGACCGGAGCTGTATTAACTGCAGGCACTTCATCAACGAATGGCAGCTACACCATTGGTGGATTTGTCAGCGGGCAGGGCGCATTTATTACGCAGACATCTGGAGCCTATAACTCTGCTAATGCCTCTACTAGTGGGTTAAGTTCCGTTGCCACAACCGTATCAACTACCTTGTCACCATCCAATTGGACTGCAAATTCCGGCACAAGTTTATCGAACTACAGCCTGCCAACAACGGCAAGTGCGACAGGTACGATTACTAAAGCGCCGTTAGCAATATTGGCCAATGACGTATCCACCTTTGTAAACACGCAACCGGCTGCAGGTAACTTGACGTATGTCGTTAGTGGATTAGTTGGTACAGATACATCTTCAGTATTTACAGTTGCTCCAGCGGTTGCTCTTGCATCTGATGCTTCATTAACAACTGCGGGGGTATTTGCTGGGAAGGTAATTCCTAGTGTTACTGCACCTAACTACACCGTTACTGCAACACCAGGAACCTTGACTATCTTAGGTAGCAACGCCATTCTGGTTGCTGTTGGCACTACCTCGAAGGTATACGGCACCTACAATGCAACACAAACTGCCAACATCCAGGCTGATATAGCACCACCTGGCACCGGCACACCGATTGTCACTGTTCAATATAAGCCAGCCGTTTCTGGTGTGGTTGACTTCACTGTTGCTCGCAATAGCAGCACCGGCGTATGGACTGCAGTAGATGGCGTTTCCGGAAATTCTGCTACCTATACATTTACTGTGACACCAACGATTCCAGCAGGTAGCTACAGCACAACTAATCATCTGCGAGTAGGTAGCTATGCCTTAGTACCAGCAAATCTGACTCTGGCATCTGGCTCCACTGCCAATTGCTCATCCTGCTCCGTCTCATACACATCCGGTACGCTGACGATTACGCCTGCACAGTTATTGGCAACCGTAACTCCTAGCGCCATGACGTATAACGCTAGTGCAGCAATGACTTCCACTACAGTCCTAAGCGGTACAGGGGTTTTTGCAGGCGTTCCATCTGGTGTTAGCGGTGTAACCACACTCACTGCTGCAAGCCCGAATGCCGGAGTAACTGCAATTAATAATGGTGGCACGCTCTTGTCTGGCCACGATGCTGCTAATTTCACGGTAACGACCACGGTATTGGTGCCCCAGGCTGCAGGTGGACCAACAAACGGGGTGGCTGCTCCAGGCACAGCAACCACAGACGGAAGCGGTTACACCATCAATATTGCAAAAGCACCCTTGGTTTATAGCGGTGTTGTTCGCTCATCGGTCTATACAAGTAATGCCCAAACCAATACTGGAGCAACTCTGACATCGGGAACCCTGTATTCCACAGATAACTTCACGATTGCGGGTTATGCCTCTGCCACCAATGTGAGTCAGGGAACCGTGGCAGATATTCTTGCTGCCACAGCAGCTGGATCAACAGTTGCCAATAACTACGCCATTACCTATAACCACGGAAGTCTCACAATTACTGGCGCGCCATTAATTATTACCGCAACCGCTGATAGCAAAACCTACGGTAGTACAACGACCAATTCAGGAATTGCTTACAACGCATCCGGCGTTAAGACCTTAACTGCTGATGGCTATACCGTTGGTGGACTAATTGGGTCTGATGCCGTTTCCAGCGTGACGTTGAGCTCATCCGGAGCGCTTGCTGCTGCTAATGTGGTGGGCTCACCATATGCAATTACTCCAAGCGTAGCAGCTGGAACCGGTAATTTAAGCAACTACACCATCAGCTACGTTAATGGTGTACTGACGGTTAATCCGGCCGTCTTAACGATTGCTAATCCAACCATGGTGTACAACGGCACCGCTACCTTTGCTCCAGGTGTATCCGGTGCAACTACAACATTTACTGGTGTTAATGGTCAAACCGTCACTTTAGGCGGGTCGGCTACGATGACCAATGCCAATGTGTTGGGAACAAGTGCAATTAACAATACCGCTGGATTAACAGTTGCCAGCGTTTCTGGTGGAGTGGATGCTTCAAACTATGCATTGCCTACAAGCATTGCGAATGTGGATATCACTCCAGCCCCAATAACCTATACCGGAAAAAATACGACAACCGTATTTAACAACACGCTACAGACGAATAATGGTGCAACACTCACATCAGGAACAGTATTTGGTAGTGATAGTTTTGCGATTAGTGGCTACGCAACAAAAACGGACGTATCGCGTGTGGGCAATATCGCCAGTGGCGCATTAAGTTCAAGCCCGGATGCTTTGATTGCAACAGCTACTGGAGCAACAAACCCCAATAACTACACCATTACTTATGTGCAGGGTGGCTTGACCATTACTCCTGCGCCATTAACTGCAACGGTAACCCCAGCTGCTTTAATCTATAACGGCAGTGGGGCAATTACTTCTACGACAGCCTTGAGCGGATTTGTGGGTGGTGCGACTGATGTCTTGGGAGCAACCGCACTCACAGCAGGATCTCCTAATGCCGGCACACAAACCATTACTAATGGCGGAACGACTTTATCTGGTACAGATTCCCTTAACTACGCAGTGACCAATACAGTTTTAGCAACTACAACTGGTACCGGGGCAAACGGAGTGGCTTCGGTAAGTCCAACCCCAGCTGGTGGCGGTTACACAATTGACGTTGCCAGAAGAATTTTGGTCTACACAGGTCAAGTTACTACTTCACCTTATTCAGGTGCAGAGCAAACTAATGCGGGCGCATCATTAACGACAGGCACCATCGTTAGCGGTCAAAGCTTTACGCTAGGCGGTTACGCAAAGGCAACTAACGTATCTCAGGGTATCGTAGTAGATCAACTAGCTGCTACACCAGGCGCAAACACGTTATCTGCTAACTATGACATTCGTTATGTCAATGGCAGCATCAAAATTACTCCTTTGACGCTGAGCGTAAGTATTACAACGTTACCAAACAGCGGAATTAAGGTCTATGACTCGACAACTGCAGCCACATTAACTGCAGGCACATCATCAAGCCCAGGAAGCTATGCTATTACCGGGTTTGTAAGCGGGCAGGGCGCTTACATTACTCAAGCGGCTGGTACCTATAATTCAGCGAACGTTGCTGGAGCAACAACCATTACAGCCGCTTTAACGCCTTCTGTATGGACAACAACTGGTTCAACCGATCTCTCTAATTACGCTCTACCAACATCAATTACTGCCCCAGGATCAATTACTCCAGCACCATTAAGCATTACGGCTAATAATGCAGCTACATTCGTTGGTGTTACCCCAACGAATCCAACTTACGTTGTTAGTGGTTTAGTAGGTACGGATACTCCAAGCTCAGCATTTACAGTTGGACCAACGGTTAGTCTTAATTCAACTGGTACAGCTGGCCTAGCAGCGCCAGGCACTTACGCTGGATCACTAATTCCAGCGGTTACTGCGCCTAACTACACGGTTACTCCAACTGCAGGAACATTAACAGTGGTGGGGAACTCCATCTTGGTTGTATCCGTTGGCACGACTTCGCAGGTATTTGGTAACTACAATGAAGCTCAAGTTAATAATGGAACCATTAGCAAAGCTGCGCCGAATGTGACCGTTGGTTACTGTACCAATTGTGATGTAGCTGGAGTTACACCTGCGACTCGAAACATCGTTAATTTAACTGTAACAGCGCCAAGCTCAGGCAGCACTTCAGCAAATAGTTTGTGGACAGCAGCTGATTCAATTTCAGTAGGCACGTCAGCGCAGGGTATTTATAACTTTACTGTGACACCAACCGTTGCTGGTGGAAGCTACAGCACTGGAAACTACCTCAAAGTGGGCAATTACGCCTTGGTCCCAGGTAACGTTACAACTGTTGCCGGTCAAACCACGAATTATCAAGGTACGCCTATTTACACATCTGGTAATTTAAACATTACCCCTCTGACATTGACGTTTGGAGCAGCAACCCCAACACAAACGTATAACGGCTTGACAGCAATCAATGGCCTAGCATTGACACCAACAAACTTGCCAACGGGCATCACCGGTATTACATCCGTAGTGGGTAACGGTAACTTTACAAGCCCGAATGCAAACCTTGCCGCAGGGTACACCATTAATAATGCGCTCATTAGCGGTCCGGATGCAGCTAACTTTGCCTTTGCTGGCGCATCTGGAACCTCGGGCATTATCAATAAGGCTCAATTGGTCTATACCGGTGTTGTTAACGTATCTGTATTTAATGGCGCAACACAAACTAACAGCGGCGCAACCCTTACATCCGGAACGATTGCAACAGGTGAGTCCTTTGCGATTGGTGGATATGCACAGCAACGCAATGTGCTGGCAACTGCAACGCCGGATGCTTTAGCTGCTTCACCAGGTTCGAATACATTGGCATCTAACTACCAAATTACCTATAACAACGGTAGCCTCAGAATTACTCCTGCACCTTTAACGGCAACGGTCACTGCGGCTGGATTAACGTACAACGGTAGCAATGCGATTAGCTCCACAACTGTACTGACCGGCTTTGTTGGTGGTGCGACTAGTGTTACAGGTGCAACAAGCTTAACGGCTGCAGTAGCTGATGCCGGCGTGCAAACCATTATTAATGGCGGCACCGTCTTGTCTGGAGCCGAGCTAGCCAATTACAGCGTCACAAATACAGTTCTTGCATCCACTGCAAGCAATGGCGTTGCTGCTGTCAATGCTGCCCCTAATGGCAGTGGTTACACCATCAATATTGCCAAGGCACCATTAACCTACACTAGCGGTAACAACACTGTGACGTTTAACGGCACTGCGCAAAGCAATAGTGGTGCAGTTCTAAGTTCGGGCAGCATCGTGGCAGGCCAGAGTTTCACGCTCTCTGGATATGCTACTGGAACTAATGTCACTGATATGCCAATTGACGCCTTATCAGCCACAGCAAATGCCAATACAAATCTTAACAACTACGCTATTACATTTGTTAATGGAAGTTTATCTATTAATCCGGCCCCATTAACTATTAGCGGATTGACTGCAGTAAGCAAATTTGAAGATGGCAATACCGTAGCGGTAATTACTGGAACCCCTACACTGGCTGGCCAGATCTTCACGGATTACCCAGTCGAGATTAGCTCTGGATCTGTCACTCAAGGTGTATTTGCGCAAGCCACTGCAAGGAGGTCTATTCCGGTTTCAGCAGCTTGGGAGAACTTCACGTTATCCGACCCAAACTACTTTATTCAGGGTCCAACCCAGGCTCTAAACGCTACTATTTCCCGAAATCTTACGTCGTCTCTGAATCCAGCTCCTGCACCAGCTGCAGCTTCAACTCCAGCTCCTGCACCAGCTGTAGCTTCAACTCCAGCTCCTGCACCAGAAAAGCTCAATAACATGACGCTCATTGCTAACCAGAACCTTGCTCAAGTAATCGATAAACGTGATGAGCCGGCTGCACAGCCCAATACCCTAATCAAAGGTGAAATGCTTTATGTGCGCGATAGCGATAATCCGTCAGTCTATCTGCATGCGTTCCCCACACCTTCTTCTGGTGCCTTGAAGTTCCCGGTGCCAGACCAACTAACTCAAGAGTTGATCGAGTCATCCGGTAGAAATGACACTGTTTCTGGTTCACCTGCAAGCTTGAGTGGTTATAAGTTGTTGCTCCTGCCAAAAGATAGCACCTTAACGGCAACACTAGAGGATGGATCGCCATTACCTTCCGGCATTCTCTTCAATGTCGCAAATAGAAGCTTCTCAGTACCAAAGCTGGCTGATGTCACATTGCCGATTACTGTCAAGATCGCGTTAGTTCGCGGCAAAAATGTCTTGAGCGACAAGACGCTCGTAGTAACTAAGTAACTATATTGCTCTTAAGTAAGGCTTTCAAGTGTGCTGCATTGGCCATCAAGGCATTTGGTAAATTTCAAGAAAATAAACTATTAGCATCCGATCTGTCGCGTTGCTTACAGTTGGCCTAGGTAGATGGTGGGCTTCAGATTGGGGCGGAGATGAACTCCGCCAAGTCAATAGGTATTACAAGGGTTTGTGGCAATAAAGCACCCTTTTATCAAAATTGTTACCAAAGCCATCCTACGGGGTGGCTTTTCTTTTGGGGGTCGATGGCCTGCTATCGGCCAACAGCTGACGTTAGTGCAGGGGATTGAAAACCTTGTGTCAGTGGTTCAATTGCGCCCCGGTCCACCAAGATTCTAAGGTGCGTACCAGGCACATACTTTTCAGATCATGCCATTCAAATGGTTAACGCTGATGGCCCATTCATAGAGCGGGTTTATTTCACAGGTAAGCTCGGTTGATTGCCAAGGTTGCCGAACCGCCGCATCAACTCTACGGTGGCACCATCGGCCATTAGGTCGCGCTCCAACCGATAAGTTTCTCCAAAAAAAGCTTGACTAGCCACGCGGTCATTTAGAACAGTTCTAAGAATGCCGAGCGCTGCCTCTCGATCAAAAACACTTTCCATGTAAAGCACTCTTGTGCCAGCAGAGCCGGTGCCGAATGCGTAGACAAAGTATTGGAACTGTAGATTACCCTCTCGTGGTGCCTTTGGGCCAGTAATGACCGCAATCGCTTTTTCGAACTCTCCCGGTTTCAGTTTTTTACTGAGTTCGCGTACAGCTTGATCTAAGGCTTCGATCTGAACATTTGCGGCGTCTGCAGCATTAGCAAGTAGAAGTGGCGCAAGCGTACGAGAGTAATGGTTAATCGACGCAATATTAGTATTTCCGCTCATCAAAATAGCATCGAGGTGGGTGCGTGATAGTGACAAGATATTCTGCTGACGGACTCTTTGTAGTTCGGTAAATGATGCCTTGGATAGATCCGCCTGAGCACTATTTAACTCGTTGAGCAATATCCTTAACCTATCCATCCAGCTTTTATCCATTGGGTTCTCAAGAAGTCCTATCGAAGCAGAGAAGACCCCTAAAGGAAGATGTGAAATAGACTTTAAGTACTGATATTGGGACGGCGTATACGGTAGAGAGCCCAAATCCTCACCCCTAATCAAGGTGACGGTATCCGTCACTAGAAAGACGGGTTGGTCACTCTTTAATGCAAGCGCTCGAGCTGCTGCGTAAGACTCTCTTGCGGCAGCATTGAGATCATTGAACAAGGGGGGTGATGGATTCTGTGCAAATGCTGGCAGAATCAAGGTAAAAAAAATCGAAATAGTTTTAAGTGAAATTCTGTACATGGCAGTACCAAGGTCAAAGTGAATGAATTCGTATGAAATTGCTAAAAAATGAGTTTTGCATTCAATTCCTTGATGCACTCATCGTGATTCAATAGTCTCACAGGACTATGCCATATTTTGCGATTGAAGTGACAGCACTATAAGAAAATGTCCATAGTTTAAGAATGTGGACTAAATACGCATGAAAGAAGCCTTCGTCTAGGCTTGAATCTAGGCATCCTTATCCTTATTTGATGCCGCGCCGGATCACCAAGATTCTATAAACTGCCTCCGGCAAATTATTTAATGAAGGCTTGGCAGTGTGGAGCGCCATTAGACTTATGTATCCCCAACATGAATTGACCTTTAAAAGCACAAAATCCTTAAGAGGGCGGCGATTAAAAAATGGGCGAGAAATGAATCATTCTCAGTATGATTATTTTGCTATGATTAAATTAATTCATATTTTCTAAAATAGAAATGACTTCAATAACAGACATAAACATACAACTCATTGAGTTTGTGCCAGCCTTATTTGCTATTTCAATCACTTTATTTCTAGGGATTGGCTGGCTTTTTGGGCGATACCGCATCAAAAAGTCTGGTGATTCTGGGATGGTTGTTGGAGATTCCTTGGCCACAGCCATCTTCGGTTTGTCTGCCTTAGTTTTAGGCTTTACTTTTTCGAACGCAGCTAATCATTACGAAACTCGTGTCGAAGGTGTTCGTGCCCAAGCAAATGCTATCAAAGAGGTATATGTATCTACCCAGTATTTAAATCAGTCAGATCAGGCGTCAATTAGGGAATCTTTAAGTAAACTTTTGACAGATCGCTTAGAGGCCTATTCAAATCTTAAAAGTATGAATGATGTTGAGATTGCGACTGAAAAGGTGGCTATTCTAGTTAGGCAGATAAATGTAGATATTGCAAAAGCAGTTTCAAATGCGCCCTCAGAAAACAAAGCTATGTTGTTTGAAACTATTACTCTCCAAACGCGAAATCTAGTCTCAACCTTCAACGTTGGCGCAATAAAAGTAAAAACACACCCGCCACCTTTAATGATGCGATTTTTATATGGCTTAATGTGCGTTGCCTCACTATTAATTGGCTACACTGTGGCGGCAAAGGGTGAAAATGACTGGTTCTTGGCTGCCATCTATTTATTAATGATGGGGCTTGGTTTTTACGTCATCCTATCCCTTGAGTACCCCAATTTATTGATGCCTTTTGAACAGTTCAATGAGGACTTGTTGCTGCTAAAAAATGCGCTTGGCCCCACATAAATAAGCCTTGGTTAGCGTGATTTGCTATTCTAGACTCAGGAGTTCGATTTCAACGTGGCTACCAACAAATACCAAAATCACCTTCGGGCTTTTTTCTTTGGGCGTAGGCTTTAGGTCTTATTAAGCGAAAAAAAGAGATCCTTTTGATTTTAAATAGGCTGGTGAAGATTTACCTGTAAAATTGCCACTTCAATATTTCGAGCTGCATTAGCATTTCGCTAATCCTACCGCCCTAGACGTCGAAAAAGGCGCCAAAATGACTCAGTCGTTTAAAAAAATTTCATTGGTATGTTTTTTTATTGCCATTATTAGCCACTCAACAACCTCAAGCGGACAGGATGTATCCGCATCGATGGTGCCCGCCTCTGGGACATACATTGGTTTAGGATTTGGTGCGAGCTCTACTCAATTTAATGGCCAGCAAGTGCAAGCTACTGGCATATCGACAGTAAGCCCAGGAGGAACAACTGGTAGTGCGGGGGGTCCGCCAGTGTCTATAAATATGAGCGGAACTAACTCTATTGCACCCGCTATACAGGTAGGTTATTTTCAAAAATTCCAGGACTCCAGTTATTTGTGGGGAGCAAAATTTTCATATAGCTATATGGGTGGCTCAACCTCAACTACGGACCGTATTCTCATACCTCAATTTGGCACATATCCAAGCGGGGCTTCATTTACAGGAAATGCAGTTGCCATGTCCTATCAAAAAACTATCAAGAACCAAATTTCATTCATTCCTTACTTTGGCCAATCATTTGATAGAGGCACCATTTATTTTGGCGTTGGCCCAACGGTGTCTCAGGTAAATACCAAAATAAATAACCTCATTGGTTTTGCCGACCTGAATGGGGTAAGAACTGATGTCTCTGGAACTCCTCAAAATTTTACAGATACTCAGTGGGTATATGGCGGTTCAGCCATGCTTGGCGGCACATATTTTTTAGATAAGTCATGGTTTTTAGACATTGGCTATTCCTACAGCATGACGCAAAATAAGACATCAAACTACTACTCAACATTTAATAACCCTGGTTCACCGAATAGCTACAGCGGATCGTTAATTGGAAGTAGTACTGGTACAGCATCGATCCAAACTCTAGGATTAACCTTGAACAAGCTATTTTAAATTTTGAATCTTTAAAGATTCAAAATTGGGCTGCCTAATGGTGGCCCATTTCTTTGCGCATATGACTCTTAAAGGTCCTTAGAGGTGATCGCGGAGAGATAAGCTGTACATCCGTTTCATTGCTTTTTAGTCAAAGTGGAATTCAATTAGTACCACTTTATGATGTTTTATCAACTGTAGTCTATCCAGGCCTTATCGATAGCATGGCAATGAAGATTGGTAGCAAGTATCGCTTTGATGAAATGCATGCACGCCACTGGGGGAAGATGGCTGAAGCGTCCCATTTGGGTGTACCCCAATTAAAGAGAAGGGTACTATCCAATTATTGCCCAAATTGTTTCATTGATTGAAGAGCGCTGTACGGTACTGGTTAACCGACTTTCCCTGGAAAGGGTCCGCTAGTAGCAAAAAACCCCAGCAATCATTTGCTGGGGTTTTGTTTTTCTAGTAGCTAGAAAAGATTTAGTGCATTACTTCTTCGCAACTGGTGCGCTCACTACAGCAGCAATCGCTTCTGTATAAACTACTCTTACTTGGTCGTTTACAGCAATATCTTTCATTAAATCCGGATTCTGGACTTTCACTTTAAAGATGTTTCCTTGAGGACCTTTTAAAGAGACAATATTTTTAGCTGTATCAATGGATTCAATATTGGCAGTTGCAGTAATCGTGTTGGTGGTAATCATGCCTGGCTTATCGCCTTGTGGAGCAGTAGCAGTGGTAGTAGTTACTTGCTCGCTAGTGACGCCAGGATTCTTTACTTTTACCAACTCAACAGCTACAGCAAGTTCGTAGACAACGTCAAAACGATCACCTACTTTAATTTCAGCAAAGTTCTTGACTTCAGGGCCAGCAACAATAGATGTTTCACCGTCTTGATTTTTCAGGGTAACAGTACGAGTTGCAGCATCCACTTTGATGACTTCGCCGTCATAAATGAGGGCAGCCTCTTGAGCGGCTACGGCAGCAACTGGGGGCTTTGGTTTATTTAGTACAAAGTAAGCGCCGATTGCAATTGCAGCAATGACGACAGCAATAATGAGTTTTTTCATGATTATATTAATCCTTAAGAAGTTAAAGTGCATCGCCTATAAACCGCAATGCAAGAATGGTTAAACGCTATTGTTTTAGCATTTATGTAGATTGTATTACTCATCTCAAGAATGAGGATGATTTGATGATGAGGCCACTAGACCCTCAAAATAAAACCATCTTGATTCTAGGCCCCCATCTCTTTTCGGCTTCCTTCGAAGTTCTGGGTGCTCATGCAGTAAATGCACCGCCTGCCTCTAGTGCCCGAAGTTCATCGCCAGCAATCCCCAATTCTTGAAGGAGTTCACTAGTGTGCTCACCTAGGAGTGGAGGGTGTCTTGTCACTGCTTGAGGGGTACCCATCAACTTGACTGCAAACCCAATATTGGGAACCTTACCCTCAATCGGGTGATCAATCTCCATGCGCATCTTCCGATGCTTCCCATGTTCACTATTGAATGCCTCGGGATAGGTGTTTATTGGACCAGCTGGAATGCCTGCAGCTAACAGGAGATCAACCCATTCCTCACTGGTTTTGGTGACGAACGTTTTTTCAAGTTCGGCAGTTAGTATCAAGCGATTAGCTAAGCGAAGTGGGTTGGTTTTAAAGAGTGGGTCTTCGAATAATTCTGGCCGACCAATCTTGTCGCACAGTAATTTCCAGAGCTTCTGATTGGTAGCGCCCATGACAAAATAAGCATCAGAGGCTTTCATAGCCTGATAGGGTGCGCTCATATGATTTGCGGTGCCTAGCTTGTATGGCTCTTCGCCTGTTCCCCAGTATTGCGCTGTATCCCAGATGGAGAACGCGAGCGCGGAATCAAATAAAGATGCGTCAATAAATTGGCCTTCACCCGATTTAGTCTTGCCAATATAGGCTGACAAAATGCCATAGACCGCGAAGAGGGCGCAACCAATATCAGCAACAGGAACCCCTGCCTTTACAGGGGGGCCATCCGGATAGCCCGTGACACTCATAACGCCAGACATTGCTTGTGCCATAAGATCAAAACCTGGGCGATCTGCCCATGGTCCAGTTTGACCAAATCCTGAGATGCTGGCATAAACCAATCCTGGGTTAACTTCCTTGAGCGACGGGTAGTCAATCCCCAGTTTTTTCATGACTCCAGGACGATAGTTTTCAACCAAAATGTCAGCAGATTTAACTAGCTCAAAAAATACTTTTTTGCCGGCTGCTGTTTTCAGATTTAAGGTCACGCTGCGCTTGTTGCGATTCATATTCAGAAAGCCCATGCTGTCTGAGCCCTTCATCTTGAATCCCATAGCTCCCCGGGTTTGATCTCCAGTGCCAGGCGGCTCAATTTTGATGACATCTGCACCTAAATCAGCCAGGAGCATGCAGGAGTAGGGTCCAGCCATTACCTGACTGACATCAAGAACGCGAACGCCAGCCAGGGGCAAAGGCTTGCTGCTAGGTGTTTTCATCTATGTCTCAATTGTTTTTATCTGTTTATATTTAAAAATTGTAATGAATAGTCTTGAATATAAAACAAAAAATGGAGGTCGTATGACCAGTCAATCCCCTCGGCGGATTTTGCGCAACTTTGCTTTTTTTGCCATAACGATTTGTAGTGCATTGCCATTCTCTGCAAGTGCACAGCAAGCCTATCCAAACAAGCCGATTCGATTAATTGTCGGTTTTGCCCCCGGAGGCGGAACTGATATTGTGGCACGCGCTATTGCTCCAAAGATGAGTGAAATCTTAGGTCAAAGTGTTGTGGTTGAAAATCGATCTGGGGCGGCCGGTACTATCGGCGCTGATTTAGTTGCAAAGTCGAATCCCGAGGGTTACACCTTGTTGATGGGGCACTCCAACTCCAATGCCATTGCCCCCTTCGTGCTTTCGAGCGTTCCTTACAACGCAGCAACAGACTTCACGCCAATCACTTACCTTGGATATGTTCCTAATGTGCTGGTAGTTAAATCCTCTCTACCTGTGAATTCAGTTGCGCAATTGATTGCCTTAGCTAAGCAAAACCCAGGTCAGATGACTTATGGCTCCTCTGGCATTGGTAGCACGCAACATCTGGCAGGCGCTTTGTTCTCTAAGATTGCTGGAGTACAGATGAATCATGTTCCCTATAAAGGAAGCGGTCAGGCGATCATTGACTTGCTAGGCGGGCAAATTACGATGAATTTTGATACTTTGCCGCCTAACTTGCAGCAAATCAAGGATGGCAATCTGAAGGCTCTTGCTATCTCCACCCCCAATCGCTTATCAATCCTGCCAACCGTACCCACTTTTAATGAGGTCGGTATTGTTGGTTTCGATGTAACGAATTGGTATTCAATTATGGGGCCTAAGGGGATGGATACTGCTACGGTCAATAAGATTGATCAGGCTGTAAAAGCAGCTATGAATGATCCCCAAATCAAGCGGACTCTGGACTCACAAGGCCTCCAGCCAGAAGGGCCAGCAACACCAGCGGCTTTCAGCCTTTTCTTGGCTGGTGAGTTAGTGAAGTATCAGCGCTTGGTAAAGAGCCTCAATATTAAGGCTGAATAATTCGGTAAGCGAATCGTTTCAGCTGTAGAATTTGTTAACCCTTTCTCTTGAATGAGGGAGGGTTTTTTATTTCATGACAACAGATAAAAACCTTCATCCAGATCGCCTTGCAGAAGTTCGCTTAGAGCTTCGCAATAGGATTGCATTCATTACTTTTGATCATGTTGCTGCTCGTAATGCAATGACAGTCAGTATGTATCAAAGCTTGAAAACTATCTGTGAAGAGTTAGCTACAAATTCTATGGCGCGCGTCGCTATTTTGCGCGGTGCTGGCGGCAAATCATTTGTCTCTGGAAGTGATATTGCCCAGTTCTCCAGCTTTACGTCAGGCGATGACGGTATTCGTTATGAAGAGGGTATTGACCGTTATTTGGCTCCTTTGGCAACATTGCCTATTCCAACAATTGCGGTGATTGATGGCATGGCAGTAGGCGGGGGCCTGGCAATTGCCAGTTGTTGTGATTTCCGTATCTCCACACCGGATGCGCGCTTTGGGGTGCCCATCGCAAAAACATTAGGTAATTGCTTATCTGCTGGTAATGTTGCCTGGCTTGTAGCTCATCTTGGCGTACATGTTGTGAAACGTATGCTCTTATTGGCAGAGCTAGTCACTGCACCTGAGTTGCTTAAACAGGGCTATCTCCTTGCTACTTATCCTGCGGAATCGCTCGAGAATGAAGCTCATCAGTTGGCTGAGCGCTTAATGCAGTTAGCGCCCATCACACAGAAGTCGAGTAAGCAAGCTCTGGCACGAATCATTCAGAATAACTTGCCGGATTGCAGTGATCTGATTCGGGAATGCTACGCGAGTCAAGACTTCAAGAATGGCGTGACTGCATTCTTAGATGGAAAGCCGCCTATTTGGACTGGGAAGTAATCCCCACTCCCCAGGCCTTCCAAAGCCTATAAAAACATCTCTTGTAGGTTATTGAGATAGCGTAGACCTTGCTCTGTAGCCTTCAGTTTGCTGGGATTTAAATCTAACAAACCTTTTTTGCTAGCATCCTCTAATCCCTTTGAGACAACATTGAGTGGTAAGCCTGTACGCTCGCTAAAAGTAACGGTGTCAACGCCATCAGTCAGGCGCAAGGTATTGAGCATGAATTCAAATGGCAGATCTTTTGCGGGGATCTCTCGATCCTCAATCAAAGCATTGCCTTTGGTTTCCATAGCTTGCATATAGGTTTCCGGATGGCGCTCTCGCACTTGACGAGTAATTTTTTCGGGGAAGGAGATCTTGCCATGGGCTCCCGCACCAATACCAATGTAATCACCAAAACGCCAATAATTTAGATTGTGTTTGCACTCCTGATCTTTTTGGGCATAAGCAGAGATTTCATAGCGCCGATAACCTGCTGCTTCTAGCAGGGCTAGGTTTTGCTCGAAGATCACATCAATCTCATCTTCGCTTGGGAGCTTTGGTGGAAAACTAGCAAAGTAAGTATTGGGTTCTAGCGTTAAGTTGTAGAAAGAGAGGTGCGGGGTGTTAAAGGAGACGGCAGTTTCAATATCTGCTCTAGCATCATTCAGGGTTTGATTTGGCAAACCAAACATCAAATCGAGATTAACGGACTTAAAGTGCTCAAGCGCAATTGCAATAGCGCGCTTTGCTTCCTCGCCGCTATGAATTCGTCCCAAGGCTTTAAGTTGGCTATCCTGAAAACTCTGAATGCCTAAGGAGACTCGATTGATGCCGGCCTTAGCAAAGCCAGCGAATTTTTCAGTCTCGACTGAGCCTGGATTGGCCTCCATCGTGATTTCGCAATCAGGCTCTAAGTTCACGCGTGCCCGAATAGCCGAAAGGAGTTCATTCATACCCTTGGCGGATAGTAGGCTAGGTGTGCCACCACCAATGAAGATGCTATGTACTTGCCGACCCCATATGCGCGGCAGCTCTGTTTCTAAATCAGCAATCAGGGCCTGAATATACCTAGCCTCATCAAACCCTTGCTGACCGTCTTTGATCTGGTGGGAATTAAAGTCACAGTAAGGACACTTCTTTTCACACCATGGAAAATGAATATACAAAGATAGTGGAGGTAGTGCACTCAGTTTTGTTTGTGTCACCAGACCAGAATTCAGTGTATTAAGCACGGCTTTGGAGTTGGGTAATGAGTTCACGTAAGGCAAGAGCACGATGGCTGATGCGGTTTTTCTCAGAGGGTTCTAATTGAGCAGCAGTCTTACCAAGCTCAGGCAAAAAGAAATGAGGGTCATAACCAAAGCCATGGACACCCTGGGCTTCATCAAGCACTTGGCCGTACCAGCGGGTTTGCACAATTAGTGGCTCTGGATCATTGGCGCTATTAACCATAACAAGGGCGCAGACATAGTGTGCTCCACGATCCGCTTTGCCTTGCAGTGCCAAAAGCAATTTTTGGTTGTTAGCACCATCATCTGCATCAATACCTGCATAGCGGGCTGAGTAAACTCCCGGAGCACCACCTAATGCATGAGCGCAAATTCCGGAATCATCAGCAAGGGCAGGTAAACCGCTTGCAGCGCTAGCATGACGTGCCTTTGCAAGGGCATTCTCAACAAAGGTGTGATGAGGCTCTTCTGCTGCCAGAATGCCTAACTCACCTTGGGGGATTACCTGAAAATGGAAGGGCGCCAAGAGTTCCTGAAATTCACGAACCTTGCCAGCATTGTTGGAGGCAAGAACCAGCTTTTGCACAATCAAGCCCCAGTCCTTATTGAAAGGCTTCTGTTTGAAGCTGAGTTAAATCACGAATACCCTCTTGCGCAAGATCTAATAAGGCATTTAATTCAGGGCGGGTGAAAGCCGGACCTTCAGCAGTTCCTTGCACTTCAATCATGCCACCTTTGCCTGTCATCACGACATTCATGTCGGTATCGCAGGAAGAGTCTTCTGGATAATCCAAATCGAGTACGGGTACGCCTTGATAAATACCAACCGAGATCGCAGCAACGCTATCCATTATCGGATCAGTTTTGAGTGCGCCACTGGCAAGGAGGGTGTTAATCGCATCGCGTGCCGCAACATAAGCACCAGTAATAGCAGCCGTTCTGGTGCCGCCGTCTGCTTGCAAGACATCACAATCCAGATGAATCGTTCTCTCACCCAATACTTTGAGATCAAACACACTGCGCATGGCGCGGCCGATCAAACGCTGAATCTCTTGCGTACGACCCGATTGTTTTCCGCGAGCCGCTTCACGATCGCTGCGGGTGTGGGTTGAGCGGGGTAGCATGCCGTATTCCGCAGTAACCCAACCTTCGCCAGAGCCTTTTTTGTGGGGAGGTACTTTTTCTAGAATGCTGGCAGTGCAAAGTACTTTCGTATCGCCAAAAGCGATCAGGACAGAGCCCTCTGCATGCTTGGTAAAAGCACGACTGATGCTCACGGGGCGTAACTGGCTTGGTGCACGGCCACTAGGGCGGGTGATGTTGGGCTTGGTCATGGGGTGTGGTCCTAAAGATCTACAATATCCATATGATATCGAGCATGACTGGTTATGGCAGCGCTTCTCGCCAAGTCTCCCTAGGGGCTGGTGTGGTAGCTGATCTGCAAGTGGAATGTCGGGCTGTGAATAGCCGCTTTCTGGATTTAGGCTTTCGTCTTCCGGACGAGTGTCGCGGGGCTGAGCCTGCCTTGCGAGAATTGGCGACGCAAAGCCTTTCTCGGGGTAAGGTGGAGTTTCGTGCAGCCTGGAGGGTCAATGCTGGTGCAGCCGGTGCAGCTGTTGGAATCAAGGCAAACCCTCACGCCTTGGGGGCCTTAAGTAAAGATCGTCTCGATGCCTTATATACCCTTCAAGAGCAGGCTCAGCTGGCCTTCCCTCAGGCAGAGGCGCTACGGATTGCGGATATTTTGCGTTGGCCTGGGATTGTTTCTGAGCCTAGGGGCGAGGAAGAGGGTTGGATTGCAGCCACAGTTAAAGCAGGGCGCGCCGCCTTAGCTGCCCTTATGGACAGCCGTCATGCTGAAGGTAAAGCCTTGGTCACCGTTTTGACTAATATCACTACCAAAATGCGTGAAATTATTAAAGTGCTTGAGCCAAAGCTGCCGGTCTACGTTACCCAGTATCAAGAAAAGCTCACAGAACGCTTGGCGCAAGCCTTGGCGGCTCAGGAGCAAGGGAAAGGGATTGGCGGGGCTGGTACAGAGTTGATGGAGCGTATTCGTCAAGAGGTAGTGCTCTATGCGGTCCGTATTGATGTGGCAGAAGAATTTGCACGCCTAAAGACCCATCTGCAAGCAGTAGATGCCGCCCTGGCAGGCAAGGGGCCAGTAGGTAAGCGTTTAGATTTCTTAATGCAAGAATTGAATCGTGAAGCCAATACCTTAAGCTCCAAATCCGTTTCTGAAGAGTGCACACAAGCTGCCTTAGAGCTCAAGCTTCTGATTGAGCAGATGCGTGAACAAGTACAAAATTTAGAGTAATCGATCTTTTGATAAATCATATGGCCAGCCCTAATCAGAAACTGAATCTTCCTCCTGCCTATCAAGGCAGCATGTTGATGATTGTTGCTCCGTCAGGCGCAGGCAAATCCTCTTTAGTGAATGCCTTGTTAAAAGAAGACCTCGCACTTCAGCTGTCTCTTTCAACTACGACGCGTGCACCAAGGCCGGGTGAGGTGGATGGTAAAGACTATCGATTTATTACCAGAGAAGAATTTATTGCTGAGCGAGATCAAGGTAATTTCTTAGAGCAGGCAGAGGTGCACGGTAATTTTTATGGCACTTCAAAGACTTGGATTGAATCCCAAATGAATACCGGACGTGATGTCGTGCTAGAAATCGACTGGCAAGGCGCCCAACAGATCCGTCAAATTATTCCAGGAGTGCAATGGATTTTCATTTTCCCGCCTTCATTTGAGGCCTTAGAGGAGCGCTTGCGCAAAAGAGGGCAGGATGATGAGGCGACTATTCAGAAGAGACTGGCGGCAGCCCATCTGGAGCTCCAACATGCTCATGAGGCAGATTTTATTGTGATAAATGATGATTTTGAGCAAGCCTTGACGGATTTGCGCCATGTGGTGGCTGCTAGCCGACTGCGCTCAGGACCCATGATGACTCGAAACCCGGCACTTTTAAGGCGGCTTGGGGTCTAATCAGTTATCCTATCTATATCGAAGCTAAATTAAGTGAGTTCAGCATGGCCCGTATTACTGTAGAAGATTGTCTAAAAACTATCCCCAATCGTTTTGAGCTGGTATTGGCTGCGACTTATCGCGCACGTCAGTTAGTTCAAGGTCACTCCCCACGCGTTGAGTCCAGAGATAAAGCAACAGTTGTTGCGTTGCGTGAAGTTGCTGCTGGTGTAACTGACCGTGACATGCTGACCAAAGTACCTTTGTAATTCAGGGGTTCCGTTGTGGAGCTCCCCTTAGGCGATCCTAACACTTCGGAATTCAAAGGCCTTATCTCGCCTGAAGAGATTTCCCAAACTAAAAAGTCTTCGATCATCGCCACCATGTTGGCGCAATCTAGTCGTCATTTGTTTGGGCCTACATCAACACCCGCGCTTCCCCTCAAGCATCAAGTTGTTTCTATTGATGGACTCATTTCCAAGTTAGCTTATCTCAAGCCAGATGAGATAAGCTTAATCAAGCAAGCCTTTCATTTTGCCGATGCGGCTCACTTAGGTCAGTATCGACATAGTGGTGAGCCCTACATCACCCATCCTCTTGCAGTTGCTGAGCTGTGTGCTTCATGGCGTTTAGATGCTTCATCCATCATGGCTGCTCTTATGCATGATGTGATTGAGGATGCGGGTTGCACGCAAGCAGATTTAGTCGAAAAGTTTGGCGGCAAAGTGGCCGAGTTAGTCGAGGGATTGACCAAACTAGATAAGCTAGAGTTCCAGAGTCATGCTGAGGCGCAAGCAGAGAGTTTTCGCAAAATGTTTATGGCAATGGCACGTGATGTCAGAGTCATTTTGGTAAAGCTAGCAGATCGGACGCACAATATGCGTACCCTCGATGCTGTCCCAATGGAGAAGCGTCGCAGAGTTGCTGCGGAAACGACTGAGATCTATGCTCCGATTGCACACCGCCTCGGTTTGAATATCATCTACCGTGACTTGCAGGAATTAAGCTTCCGTTTTTCAATGCCCATGCGCTTTCGGGTAATTGAAGGTGCAGTGAAGCGGGCACGTGGCAATCGCAAGGAGATGGTGGAAAAGATTTTACAGAGCACCAGGATGGCGTTTGCAAAAGCGAATCTCGAGGTAGACCTACAGGGGCGCGAAAAAACCCTCTTTAGCATTTATAGGAAAATGCGCATCAAGCATATGAGTTTTTCACAGGTACTCGATGTGTATGCTTTTAGGGTAACCGTCCACTCAATTGACGAGTGTTACCGTGCATTAGGTTTACTACATTCTTTATATAAGCCAATGCCTGGGAAGTTTAAGGATTACATTGCGATTCCTAAACTTAACGGTTATCAATCCTTGCATACAACTCTATTAGGTCCTTCTGGTGTACCAGTCGAGTTTCAGATTCGTACTAGCGATATGCATGCGGTTGCTGAGTCAGGTGTCGCTGCACATTGGGCTTATAAAGATGGCTCACCGGATATGAGTGAGGTCCAAAACCGCGCGCACCAGTGGCTGCAATCATTAATTGATATTCAAGATAGCAGTGGCGACTCACAGGAATTCTTAGAGCACGTCAAAATTGATTTATTCCCAGATGCTGTTTATGTTTTCACACCCAAAGGCCAGATCAGAGCCTTGCCTCGTGGCGCCACAGCCCTAGACTTTGCATACTCTATTCATAGTGATTTGGGCAATACTTGCGTAGCTGTCAAAATCAATGGCATGCAATTGCCACTTCGTAGTGAATTGAAGAACGGTGATATTGTCGAAGTAGTAACATCTGCCAACTCTCAACCAAATCCAGGTTGGCTGGCGTTTGTCAGAACAGGCAAAGCCCGTGCCTCTATTCGTCACTCTCTTAAGACTAAGCATTATGCTGAATCTCTTCAGCTAGGCGAACGTCTCTTAGCAAGTGCCTTGCGTCAACAAGGGGTTGATGCTGGATTGTTATCCCCCGAGCTCTGGGAAAAGTTGTTACATTGGACTGGTGATAAGACGCGTGAAGAGGGCTGTGTCAATATTGCGCTAGGTAGAAGATCTGCCCAAGAGTTGGCAATTCGATTAAAGATTTTGATTGATGATGAAGGTGGTTCAGAGCAAATGCGCTTGGGCTCAACCGACTGGCTTTCAGTACAACAAGAAATCGCTGCCCAACATCATCAGCGTCAGGCTATTCTGGTAGATGGTCGCGAAGGTAACTCTATTAGTTTTCAAAGTTGCTGTCATCCTATTCCAGGCGACAATATTATTGGCTACCTCGGCAAGGGTGAGGGTCTACAGGTCCACACCAATGATTGTTCACAAGCACTCAGAATGCTATCAAAAGATAGTGATAAATGGGTTGAGGTGGAGTGGGGCAAAGAAGTGAATCGTGAGTTTGAAGTAGACCTTGCAATTGATACTCATCAAGGTAAGGGTGTATTAGCTAGAGTGGCAAGTAGTGTGACTGCCGCAGACTCCAACATTATGAATGTCTCGATGGATGATCGTTATAAAGAGGATGCTGTCACTATTCGCTTCACAATTCAAGTATCAGACCGCTTGCACCTTTCTAAGGTGATGCGCAGTCTACGCGCCAATCATGACGTGATGCGCGTGACCCGAGTCCGCATTAGCTAAATTAGCGTAGCCTCATTACTGGTATTGAACGTCTAGTATTTCGATCTCAGTAGGGCCGGTAGGCGTCTGAATTTTGACGCAATCCCCGATTCGAGCCTTAATTAAGGCCTTGGCAATGGGAGATACCCAGCTCACCTGTCCGCACTCTAAATCGACCTCATCGACCCCTACTATCGTGATAGTAGTTTCTTTGCCGGAGTCGATGCCCTCTAAATTGACATAGGTGACGGTAGCCCCAAAAAAGACCTGCTCACTATCCGCGTCCCCGGATTTTCTGGCTTGGTTATCGACCACAACAGCAAATTCGAGGCGCTGATTGAGGAAGCGAATCCGGCGATCAATCTCTCGGAGGCGCTTTTTTCCATAAATATAGTCGCCGTTTTCTGAGCGATCACCATTGGAGGCCGCCCAGTGCACAACCTTAACAATCTCAGGCCGATCAAGGTTGAGAAGCTGTAAAAGCTCGCTTTTAATGCGCTCATGACCGGCGGGTGTAATGTAGTTCTTCTCTTCCATGGCATAATTATGACTGTTGCGGCTGTAGCTCAGCTGGATAGAGTACTTGGCTACGAACCAAGGGGTCGTGGGTTCAATTCCTGCCAGCCGCACCAAACTATATAGGGCCTAGTTGAAAAACTGGGCCCTCTTTCTTTTCAGGTATTTTCATATTGGTTTCATCCAGATCCCTTATAGTCTGCCTATGAGTGTTACAGACCCCATTTCCCCGGCTTTGACAACTCCAGTCGCGATTTGGTCTCAAACCGACCAAATGCATGCCCAAGTGACCTTGAGTGGTGCTGTCAATGTTTACTCCTTAGCGGGTGTTTGGACGGATATCCGTCAAAAACAAAGTCAGTGGTTAGGGCAGGGTAATTCTCAATCTCGCTCACTGATTTTTGATGCGTCAAAAGTTAGCTCTTTAGATGGTTCTGCATTTGCTTTCTTGATTGATGTTCAAGAGGCTCAACAAAAAGCAGGAGGGCAATTTTCGATTCAAGGCTTAGATCCAAAATATCAGCCGCTCTTGCAAGAGTTTGATCCGATCGACCATTTGTTTCCAACACCTATCCCAAAACCCAATACGAGTTTTGTGGTGAGCGTAGGGATGGCTACCCAAAATTTATTGGATGATGCTCGAGGACTGATTGTCTTTACTGGCCATCTTACAGCTGACTTAGTTTGGTCTATCCGCCATCCTAGGCAAGTTCGTTGGGGCGACTTTGTAAATGCTGCCACAGAAGCAGGTATAGCTGCATTGCCGATCGTGGGTTTAGTTGCATTCTTAATCGGTGTGATTTTATCCTTCCAAGCTGCAATTGGAATGGAGCAATTTGGTGCCGTTTCTTTTGTGGGACCTCTTGCCGCCTTGGGTATCGTGCGTGAGATGGGGCCACTCATCACGGCGATCCTGTTGGCTGGCCGCTCATCAGCTGCATTTGCCGCAGAGATTGGCACCATGACTGTCAATAGTGAGGTAGATGCATTAGTGACTGGCGGCTTAAGCCCCATTCGTTTCCTAGTAGTACCCAGAGTACTTGCTGGAATATTGGTGATGCCTATTCTCACTCTATATGCCGATATTGTGAGTATTTTTGCATCCATGCTGACCATGCAGATCTATGGAGTCCCCTTTATTAATTTCTATAACGGCATGTTATCTGCAGTCGGTATTGAAGACGTTTTATCGGGCTTACTAAAGGCAACTTTATTTGGCGTGGTGATCTCAGCAGTGGGTTGTTTGCGCGGAATGCAGACTGGCACCGGCGCAGCTGCCGTGGGAATCTCCGCAACACGAGCGGTAGTCAGTAGTATTGTCATGATCGTCTTAGTAGATGGGATCTTTGCTTACATTTCTTATAGGACAGGGTTCTAATGAACGATCTTGATAAGGCAATCGATGTTCAAAATCTCACTGTAGGCTATGGCTCAAAAGTGCTCTTACAAAACCTCAACTTTTCTGTCCAGAATGGCGAGATCTTCGTTATTTTGGGTGGATCGGGTTGTGGTAAATCTAGTCTTCTCAAGAATCTATTTGGCTTGTATCAACCGCTCTCAGGAGATGTGCTGATTGAAGGCCAAAACATTACCGTTGCACAGGGCGCTGAGCGTCAGAAGATTATGACGAGCTTTGGTGTCATGTATCAGCAGGGGGCTTTGTTTGGCTCTATGAACTTACTCGATAACGTCACCCTCTTTATGGAGGAGTACACCGAACTAAGTAGAGATCAAATGCAGCTTTTAGCTCGCTGTAAGCTTGATTTGGTAGGTCTACTCCCATACGAAACGTATATGCCTAGTGAAATCAGCGGTGGCATGCAAAAGCGCGCTGCTATTGCACGTGCGATGGCTTTGGATCCAAAAATCTTATTTTTAGATGAACCTTCGGCCGGTCTTGACCCAATCACATCCGCCGATCTCGATAGTACGATTTTAGACCTCTCAAAAAATCTAGGCTTTACGTTTGTCATTGTTTCGCATGAGTTGGCGAGTATTTATTCGATCGCTGATAAAGTCATTATGTTGGACAAAGACGCCAAGGGCATTATTGCCGAAGGGGATCCCAAGGCATTGCGAGATACCAGTAAAGATCCCAGGGTGCATCAATTCTTTAATCGCATCATGAGCAAGGAAGTAGCATGAGTAATAACTCTAATCCAAATTATTTCCGCCTCGGCGTTTTTGTTCTAGCAGCGATCGGAGTGCTAATCGCTGTAGTGTTGATTTTTGGCTCAGGACAATTCTTTAGGAAATCGTTTACGGTAGAAACCTATGTTAAGCAGTCGGTAACGGGTCTGGATACTGGCGCTGCTGTGCGATTCCGGGGCGTCAAGATTGGACAGGTTACGGGAATTAGCTTATCAGGTGATTTATACGAGAAAAACCTTCCAATGGCACAAAAACAAGAATATGTGGTTGTTAGGATGCAAATTTTTGGAGAAGCCCTTGAGAAAAATCATTTAGAGACTTTTATCAAAGATAACTTGCGTGCACGTATTAAATCGATGGGTATTACTGGTGTGAATTATGTGGAATTGGATTTTTATCCAGGTACAGCTGGATATTCTTCACTTCCTTATAAATGGCAATCACAGTATCCAGTTGTTCCCTCCATGCCAAACCAAGCAGATGAAATTATTTCCGGAATTCAGAAGCTCATTGGTGGATTGAATGCCTTAGATGTTGATGGTACCCAAAAGAAGTTTGACGCACTCTTGGGTAATCTGAATATATTGATGGCTGGAAATGGAAAAGATAATGTTGGCTTAATTAATTCTGTAAAAGCGCTCAATGTCTTGTTGGAGCGTATTGCCAAAGTGACCGATAAAGACCAGTTGAACATTTTGATGCGTGAATTAGTTGCAACCATAATTTCTCTTCGTCAAACTGTCACTAGCGTGCAAGGTGATACCACTGCTACTTTGGAGAACTTGCGCCAAGCTAGTGAGCAGTTAAACGAATTTACTCGCGTAGCTAGCCAATCTCCAGCGACATTAATCTGGGGTGAGCCGCCTGCTCGAATTACACCGCCAATGAATGGAGCTCAAAAATGAGAGTTCAAAATATCAAATACTTTTCTCGATTTGCTGCAATCATCTTCGTGATGACCGCTGTAAGCGCCTGCTCCTTACCAAAGCAATCTGCACTAGGGACCACTAGCTGGATGATAGCGCCGGAGCGAACTGGTACGCCTTATAAGCCTCGAACGGATCTTTGGCTGAAGATGGGTCCAGCATCTACTACACCTCCATTTGATGGCAAATCCTTGGTCTACCGTTTAGGTGATCAGCGCTACGAAAAAGATTTCTACAATATTTATTCTGTGTTGCCCAATGAGATGGTGAGTAATGCCACTCGACAGTGGCTGAATAGTGCTCAGATCTTCTCGATGACGGTAGGACAGGGAAATAGCTTCTTTCCGTATTATGTCCTGCAGACCTCTATAGAGGAGTTTTATGGTGATTATCGAGTTCGCCCTGAGGCGGTCGTCACAATCGAGTTTTTCCTGACCGTAACCGATCCTCAAAAACGCAATCCAGTCATTGGTAAAAATCGCTACACCAAGAGAGTTGCACTAAAAGACAATACCCCGCAGGCATTGGTCTTGGGTCAGCAAGAGGCCTTGGCACAAATATTACAAGAGTACGAAGTGGTACTGTATCAATATGCTGGAAATCTGCCTAAACCTCTCGGGCAGTAGTTCTTTCAGAAAATGCCTTGTTTATAAAAAATGAAGATGGAGAAAATATGGATTTAGGGCTCAAAGGTAAGGTTGCTTTAGTAATGGCGTCAAGCCGAGGTTTAGGTCAGGCGATGGCTGTTTCTTTAGCACGTGAAGGCGTCAAAGTCGCCGTAACTGGCCGCAACCCAGAAGGCTTAAAAAAGTCGGTTGAACTGATCGAGGCTGCTGGCGGCAAGGCTTTGGCTCTGAGTTGGGATTTGTCGGATCACTCGGTGATTGACGCCTTGGTTAGCAAGGTAGAGCAAGATTTAGGACCCATTGATATCTTGATTAATAACACTGGCGGACCTCCTCCAACCCTAGCCACTGGTCAAGACCCCGCTTTATGGCAAAAGAGTTTTAACGATATGGTTCTATCACTGATTGCCATTACTGATCGGGTTCTACCTGGAATGCGTCAACGTCAGTGGGGCCGTATTATTACGAGTACGACTTCAGGTGCTATTGCCCCAATTAAAAATCTAGCCATTTCCAATACTTTGCGTGCAGCACTCCTAGCCTGGTCTAAAACTTTAGCCTCCGAAGTAGCCGCCCAAGGTATTACTGTGAATGTGATCATGCCGGGTCGTATAGCAACCGACCGTTTACGCCAGCTAGATGAGGCACGTGCGCAACGTGAAAACATCAGCTACGAAGCTGTCGTGCAAGCTAGCTTAAGGCAGATACCGATGGGTCGCTATGGAGACCCGCGGGAGTACGGTGATGCAGCTGCATTTTTGGCCAGTCAAAATGCCTCCTTCATTACTGGGTCAGTGATCCGGGTTGATGGCGGTCAAATACAGGCAGTCTAATCGCAGTGCTAGCCAGTTTCTTTCAGGGTATAAGGCGGGATTTTCGCTCCAGCGAATTAATAGCGCTCCTGGTTGCGCTAACTCTCTCTGTAGCAGCTTTATCTAGCGTCAGTTTTTTAGCTGACCGAATGCAGCGCGCTTTTCAGTTGGATGCTCGACAACTGCTTGCTGCGGATTTGTTATTAGTGGCTGATCAGCCGCTAGCTCAGCGCCTTATCCAGGAAGCTCAAGATCGACAGCTAAAGATTGCCCAAACCATCGTCTTTCCTAGTATGGCAACGGTTGGCTCGCAAAGCAAGCTGGCCTCACTAAAGGCGGTGAGCTCTGCCTATCCCTTGCGTGGCAACCTACAGATCTCGCCTCCTCAATTAAGCTCTACTCCACCGACAGGTTCCGTATGGGTTGATCCTGCAATGCTCAATACATTGCGAGCTAAAGTGGGCGATCAGATGCTCTTGGGTGATAAGGCATTTGTCATTAGCGGAGTCTTGGAGCGCGAGCTAGACCGTGGCGCTGGATTTATGAATTTTGCCCCGCGTGTCATGATGTCGCTAGATGACTTGCCTGCTACGGGTTTGATTGGTTTGGGTAGTCGTGTCACCTACCGCCTATTACTCGCAGGAGAGGATCGAGCGATCTCCACCTATGAAAAGTGGGCTATCCGGTGGATAGAGTCTGAAGGTTTGCGTGGTTTACGCATTGAGACTTTGGAAAATGCGCAACCGATGATGCGAAAAACCTTGGAGCGGGCAGAGCGATTCTTATCATTAGTGGCTTTGCTGACAGCGATGGTCGCTGCTGTGGCAATTGCTTTGTCTGCACGCCGATATGTTCTTAAGCAGGCCGATGTTTGTGCTGTCATGAAATGTCTAGGCGCCACTCAAAATACGATCTTACTCAATCAAATAAAAATATTGATTGGTCTTAGCCTATTGGCTGCCTTCATCGGCGCAATAATTGGTTACGGAGTACAAGAACTCTTAATGCGTATTTTAGGTAATTTAGTGATGGCTAATTTACCTGCCGTATCGATTTGGCCTGTGGTATGGAGTATTTTATTTTCCTCTTGCTTGCTTGCAGGCTTCGCTGGACCGCCATTATTGAGTCTAGTAATGATTTCACCGATACGACTGATTCGTAAAGAACTAGGTGCAGTCAATATTAAGGTAGTTTGGGTGGCACTTTTTGGGCTGATCGCTTGCCTGGCCTTAATTGTGATGGCTGCCAGAGATTGGAAGTTGGCTTCTTGGGTTGGGTTGAGTTTTGGCTTGGCAGTGTCTCTCTTTGCGGCTTCTGCCTGGCTATCCTTACGCGTATTAAATAGACTATTTTCTAAATGGAGTGCAAATAGTTTTGCCTTGCGTTTTGCTCTCAAGACGCAATCGCGTCGTGCAGGATTTGCAGTGATGCAAATTACGGCTCTAGGGATTGCCCTCATGGCTCTACTCTTAATTTTGTTGCTGCGCCAGGATTTACTCAATACGTGGCAGGGAAATATTCCAGTAGATGCACCCAATCGCTTCATGATCAATATTCAAGAAGATCAAAAGTTGGGCATTACTAAATCCCTTACTGATGCCGGAATAGCAAAGCTCAGTTTTAGTCCAATGGTGCGGGCACGTTTAATTGAGGTAAACAGTAAAGCGATTGGACCCAATGATTACATTGATGATAATGCGCGCCGCTTAGTTGATCGCGAGTTCAATCTCTCTTATGCCAATGCGTTACCAGACGATAATCGTATTACTGCCGGAAAATGGATTGAAGGTAGTGCACCGCAAGTTTCATTAGAGGTGGGTATTGCCAAGACGCTTAAACTCAAACTTGGTGATCAGATGACTTTTGAGATTGCCGGAGAAAGGATCACTGCACCCATTACTTCTCTGCGTAAGTTGGATTGGGGTTCGATGAGAGTCAATTTCTTTGTCATTATGCCGCCCGGTATGTTGGCTCAGATGCCTCAATCTTGGATTACGTCTTACTATCAGGGTGCTGGTCTTGAGGGGCTTGATTATCAGCTTGCGCAAACCTACCCCAATTTAACGATTGTAGATGTCGCAACTTCACTGCGTCAAATTCAGGATGTGCTCGATCGCTTATCTTCGGTTTTAGGCCTTCTCTTTGCTTTTACGATTGCCGCTGCAGTTCTCGTTTTACTTGCTGCAATTGCTGCAACTCAAGATGAGCGCTTTAGAAGTGCAGCACTACTTAAGGCGGTTGGTGCGCCACGTGCTTTGCTTGGAAGGGTTGCTCAAGTAGAGCTTTTAGTTATTGGAGTGCTTGCCGGCACCATGGCTGGCTTAGCGGCAGGGATGGCTGCTTGGGCTTTAGGCCGCTTCGTATTAGAGATTGAATTCCATGCCTTCCTGCAGTCTTTAGCAATGGGTATTGTCTTTGGGGTGACGGCTTGTCTCTTAGCAGGCTATCGCTTTCAGAGGAAGATTCAAACAGCTACAGCCATGGAGTGCTTACGCGAGATCTAAAGACGAATAGATTCTCAATCTGACTTAAGAAAGTTTGACTAGGTTCTTTGGTAGCTCTACCAAGCGGGTTCTACCAAGCCGATCTGGCAAGCTTTGACGCAGCAGGGGACTGACGCGATCTAGATAAATGCTGAGTGGCCACAGAAATAAAGCCACAGCAAATAGCATTTCAATAATTTGCCATTTTTCTAACTCGAAAAGCCATTGCAATAAAACGCACGGCACTACCCACAATGATCCAAGGAAATAGCGCCATATCGCTTGACGATATGTGAGCTTGTAACCACCTAGACCAATCATCCGAATGCGCCAAGTTTGCATAGCCAGCGTTTGTCCTGACTTAGTCCAGTACCAAACAAAGTAAAGTCCAAGGACGGCATAGAGGTAGAGGAATGTAAGCCAGTTTGGCAGGGAGATGCTAAAAATAACTCCTAGTCCTAAATTAGGAATGAGGAATGTAAAGGCAATGACGCCCAGCAAAACCAATTGCTCATATAGAGCGCAAGCGACTCGTCGCCAAAATTGCGGTGCAGGCAGGGTGTTTAATTCAGCCGGAGTAATCACTGCTTGAGAATTTTTAGGGGTTGCTTGTGTTGCTTGTGTTGCTGGGGCTGCTATCGGAGCTAGCGCTCGGTGCAGGGGGAGTATCTGGAGCAGGGATGCTACTTGGCGCTAGTGGTAGCGTTAAGTTTGATTTTTGCGCGGTCGGATGCTGCTGCAAAGTAGGTGCACTCAAAGTGCTCGGCTTTTTCTTACTGACCTCTGCTTGAGCTAGTTTCTTTTTTTGCTCATCGCTGAGTTTTTGATAGGCACTCCAGGCCTCTGATTTTTTCTCGGCAGGGAACTTGAGACTACTGAGGTAATTTTCCCGCGCCAGACGACGATCTTTTTGGGAGAGCTTGGACCAATCAGCCATACGAGACTGAAGGCGTTGTTGGTCTACTTCACTCATTTTGGGATAAAGGTTAGCCACCTGGATCCATTTTTTACGACTGTCAGGAGGGGTGTAGTCCCAATCACTTTCCAGTGGAGCTAAGATTTTTTGCTGTCCTGGCTTCAGACTTTCCCAGGTACCATCCGGTTTTTTCTCGGGAATGCCAGTTGTTTTGCCATGCGTGCCTCCAGGGGTTTGGGCTGATGCCTTAGAACCCTGCGTTAAGGTAAATACACCCAAGGTCAGCACCATAGCGACAGCAAGCGATGCGCAAGATGAGTATAGGTTTTTTAGCATGCGCTGGTCAGGCTCAGTATGAAC
This sequence comes from Polynucleobacter sp., assembly GCA_044340835.1. Taxonomy (GTDB): domain Bacteria; phylum Pseudomonadota; class Gammaproteobacteria; order Burkholderiales; family Burkholderiaceae; genus Polynucleobacter. Next base: position 11,598 of record JBIISV010000001.1, on the reverse strand, counting down.
TTGGGGAGCTTTATTTAGCAGAATCTAGACTGTCTTTATCTTTATCAGAGTCAGCCAACAGGCCATTTTTGAGGAAGCCCAAAAAGCCGCTATCAGCGTAAGCATCTGGTGGTACATCATCAGTTAGGAGGGCAACATCTAATTCCGCAATATCATTAATGCGTGAGTCCTGTTGCCATTGGGTAATACCAATTAAACCGAATACCAAAACCACTAGTGGGGCAATCCAGCCTACGTTATCCCAAAGTGAGCGGGAGCCTAAAGACCAGTTTCCGTTGGAAGAGGCTAAAACAGGCTTCTGAATGCGGACTTTTTCAGGTTTTTGGAGGGAAAGCGCCCTCAGTCGTGCCGCATACAGACGATCTTTGATGGCTGCTGGCAGGGATTGCGATCCATGGCGGAGCAGCGCGGCAGTAGAGCGACCGAACTGGTCAGCTTCTGACGGACTTAAGAGGTCTTCATTTTTATGGTTCACAGGGTAATTCCTTTTAAATTCAATGCTTTAGCTAGAGCCTGAGTGGCTCTTGAGCAATGGGTTTTGACGCTTCCCTCACTACAGCGCATGGCAAGGGCAGTTTCAGTAATACTCAGCTCATCCCAATAACGCATCAGGAAGGCTTCTCGTTGACGGGCAGGTAATTTTGATATTTCTGACTCTAGGGCCTGTAAAAGCTGACCTCGCTCTAGTTTATATGCCCCATCCTGATGAATTTCACTGTCATCTGGCGCTGAAAGCGACTCTAAAGGGTCAAAATCATCATCTTGATCCGACTTCTTTCCCATGTTTGAGAAGAGCGTAACCCAGGTATTGCGGACTTTTTGACGTCTAAACCAGTCATGAATGCGATTTTGCAGAATTCTAGTAAAAACCAGGGGCAGTTCAGCCGCAGGTCGATCACCATACTTTTCGGCTAACTTAATCATGGCATCCTGAACAATATCTAAGGCGGCATCGTCATCTCGCACAGCATAGACCGCTTGCTTAAACGCGCGCTTCTCAACGCTGCTGAGAAAGTCAGAAAGTTCTTGGGGTGAAGCCATTCAGCAGATTAGACCTGAATCAGATGGAATTGGTTGATTTTAGGGGATTGCTATAGAATATAGGGCTTACTACCTAGAATCTCATTCAAGAAGTGGTTTTTTCTGGTAGCAGCGCCGTTCGAACTCAGGCCATAAGCAGGAGACAGAACAGACCAAACAATTTTTTGCCGAAAATTGCAAAGGACGAAAGAAATGAATACAAGCAGCGCCGAATTTTTAGCTTCTAAAGCCAATCAAGACACAAGCAATCCCAATGCCATAGCTGCGCCACCAGAAATGATTGGTGCGGAGATGCTGGTGAAAGCTTTGCACATTGAAGAGGTCGAGTACGTTTGGGGTTACCCAGGCGGTTCTGTGCTCTTTATCTACGACGAAATTTTTAAGCAGGACAAGTTTGAGCACATTCTTGTTCGGCATGAGCAGGCAGCAGTCCATGCGGCCGATGGCTATGCCCGTGCAACCGGTAAGGTTGGTGTTGCCTTGGTGACCTCAGGTCCCGGTGTAACCAATGCGGTCACCGGAATTGCCACTGCCTATACCGACTCGATCCCACTGGTGGTGATCAGCGGAAATGTGCCAACCCATGCCATTGGTGAGGACGCTTTTCAGGAAGCCGATACCGTTGGTATTACTCGCCCAATCGTGAAGCATAACTTCCTTGTTAAGGATGTGAAAGATCTTCCTTTGGTGATTAAGAAGGCCTTCCATATTGCGCGTACTGGCCGACCTGGTCCTGTGTTGATCGATATTCCAAAAGATGTTTCGGCAGCCAAGGGACCCTTTGTTTATCCAGAAGTTCTAGAGATGCGCTCCTATAACCCAGTAGTAAAGGGGCATAGCGGACAAATTCGTAAAGCGGTTTCTTTGTTGCAAGAGGCAGAGCGTCCCTATATTTACACTGGTGGCGGCGTGATCTTGGGTGATGCCGCCCCAGAGTTAAAAGAGTTTGCTGACTTTCTGGGTTATCCAGTCACCAATACCTTGATGGGTCTTGGCGGTTTCCCTGGCACTAGCCCTCAGTTCGTGGGCATGTTGGGCATGCATGGCACTTACGAGGCAAACATGGCAATGCAACACAGCGATGTGCTGATTGCCATTGGCGCCCGTTTTGATGACCGCGTGATTGGCAATCCGATGCACTTCGCCAGTCATCCGCGCAAGATTATTCATATTGATATTGATCCATCCGTGATTTCAAAACGGGTAAAGGTAGATGTTCCGATCGTTGGCAATCTCAAGGAAGTATTGCAAGAAATGACTGCCCAGCTAAAAGCTGCTGGACCGCGTAAAAACGATGCGAAGTTAGCGGCATGGTGGGAGCAGATTAACGAGTGGCGTAAAAAAGATTGCTTGAAGTATGACGAGGAATCACAAATCGTTAAGCCCCAGTATGTAGTTCAAAAGTTATGGGAACTCACTGGCGGAGATGCTTTTATTACTTCAGACGTTGGTCAGCATCAAATGTGGGCTGCGCAGTTCTATAAGTTTGATAAGCCACGTCGCTGGATTAACTCGGGCGGTCTTGGCACTATGGGCGTTGGCTTACCCTACGCCATGGGTATCAAAAAGGCATTTCCTGACCAGGATGTTTTTGCGATTACTGGAGAAGGCTCTATTCAGATGTGTATTCAAGAGTTATCTACTTGCAAGCAATACAACACACCAGTAAAGATCGTGTCTCTGAATAATCGTTACCTCGGCATGGTACGTCAGTGGCAAGAGCTCACTTATAACAAGCGTTATTCCAGTTCTTATATGGATTCCCTACCTGACTTCGTCAAGTTAGCTGAGGCCTTTGGTCATGTGGGAATGCTGATTGAGAAAAAGTCTGACGTCGAGGGCGCACTTAAAGAAGCAATTCGTTTAAAAGATCGCACCGTGTTTATGGATTTCCAGACAGACCCAGAGGAAAACGTTTGGCCAATGGTTCAAGCGGGTAAGGGTATTACCGAAATGCTATTGGGTAGTGAGGAACTGTAATGCGACATATTATTTCTGTATTAATAGAGAATGAACCAGGCGCATTGTCTCGCGTGGTGGGTTTGTTCTCCGCGCGCGGCTTCAACATTGAAACCTTGAGTGTTGCGCCTACTGAAGATCCATCGCTATCCCGTATGACCATTGTCACCATTGGTTCTGAAGATGTGATTGAGCAGATTACAAAACACCTTAATCGCTTGGTTGAAGTGGTCAAGGTGTTTGATTTGACCGAAGGCCTTCACATTGAGCGTGAGCTCATGATGATTAAGGTGCGCGCAGTAGGTAAAGAGCGTGAAGAGCTAAAGCGCACAACAGATATCTTCCGTGGTCGCATCATCGATGTGACTGACAAGAGTTACACCATTGAATTAACTGGTGATGGTGCCAAATTAGATGCCTTTATTGATTCGATTGATCGTGCTTCGATTCTAGAAACTGTCCGCTCAGGGGGATCTGGAATTGGGCGCGGCGAACGCATCCTAAAGGTTTAATTTTTTAACCGATTACTGAATTAACGATATTTTCAATACAAGGAAAGAGCATGAAAGTTTTTTACGATAAAGACGCCGATTTGTCCCTTATCAAAGGCAAAAAAGTTACCATCATTGGTTACGGTTCACAGGGCCACGCACATGCATTGAATCTGAAAGATTCAGGCTGTAACGTGACTGTTGGTTTGCGTAAAGATGGCGCTTCCTGGAGTAAGGCTGCTAATGCTGGCCTGACAGTAAAAGAAGTTGGCGAAGCCGTTAAAGACGCAGATGTAGTGATGATGCTCTTGCCTGATGAGCAAATCGCTGATGTTTATAGCAAAGAAGTTCATGCCAATATCAAGCAGGGCGCTGCATTGGCTTTTGCTCATGGCTTTAATGTGCACTATGGTCAAGTTCAGCCACGCGCTGACTTAGATGTCATCATGATTGCCCCTAAGGCACCAGGCCATACAGTGCGTGGCACTTACGCTCAAGGCGGTGGCGTGCCGCATTTGATCGCCGTATACCAAGATAAATCCGGTTCAGCTCGTGATGTGGCTTTGTCATATGCAACAGCAAATGGCGGCGGTCGTGCCGGCATTATTGAAACGAACTTCCGCGAAGAAACTGAAACTGACTTGTTCGGTGAGCAGGCAGTGCTTTGTGGCGGTGCAGTGGAGTTGATCAAAGCTGGTTTTGAAACCTTAGTCGAAGCCGGTTACGCTCCTGAGATGGCTTACTTTGAATGTTTGCATGAGCTCAAGTTGATTGTTGACTTGATCTATGAGGGTGGCATCGCCAATATGAATTACTCAATCTCTAATAATGCTGAGTACGGTGAATATGTCACTGGCCCACGGATTGTGACTGAAGAAACCAAAAACACCATGCGTCAGTGCTTAAAAGATATTCAGACTGGTGAATATGCGAAGAGCTTCATCTTGGAAAATAAAGCCGGCGCACCTACCTTGATTTCGCGTCGTCGCTTGAATGCTGAGCATGACATCGAGATCGTTGGTGCTAAGTTACGTGCCATGATGCCTTGGATTGCAAAGAACAAGTTAGTTGACCAAACAAAAAACTAAGTTAAGAACGAATCCGTAGCAATTTAAAAAGGCTCAGACTAAAGATGATGTATCCACACCCCATTATTGCAAAAGAAGGTTGGCCGTATTTAGCATTGGTGGGGACTATTACTTTGCTAGTCCACTACCTAGGTGGTATTGCGTGGTCATGGCCTTTGTGGATCATCTTTATCTTTGTTTTGCAGTTTTTCCGCGACCCGCAACGTATTGCTGCTTTAGGTCGTGATTTAGTTTTATCCCCTGCGGATGGTCGTATCGTCGTAGTAGAAAAAGCCAACGATCCTTACGCTGGTCGTGAAGCGTTAAAAATTAGTGTGTTTATGAACGTGTTTAATGTTCACTCAAATCGTAGTGCAGTGAATGGTTTGGTAAAAGAGATCCAGTATTTTCCTGGCAAATTCGTAAATGCGGATTTGGATAAGGCTTCCACGGAGAACGAGCGCAATGCTGTTGTGATTGATGCTAATGGTCAAATTGTCACTTTGGTTCAGGTGGCCGGCCTAATCGCACGCCGTATTCTTTGTTATATCCATGTTGGCGATAGACTGAAAGCAGGTGAGCGTTATGGCTTCATTCGTTTTGGCTCCCGTGTAGATGTCTATTTACCTTTAACGGCTGAGCCATTAGTGAGCGTTGGCGACAAAGTGTTTGCTACCAACACCGCATTGGCTCGCGTACCCGGCTTAGATTAATTAAGTCACCTTAACCGGGAATACTCTTTGCCTACATTTCGTCGTCGTGGCCGTATTGATCGTAGTCGTTTAGACCGATCCCGCACTGATCGCACTCAAGATGAGTGGGCAGAGGATTTAGGTGATGGGGTTGATTTTGAAGTGGAAGAGTTGCATGTAGATAAGCCACGAAAACGTAGTAAAGGTATTTATCTGCTTCCCAATGCCTTTACTACTGCGGCTTTATTCTGCGGTTTCTTTGCCATCGTGAATGCGATGAATCACCAGTTCGAAATAGCCGCCATTGCAATTTTTGCATCTTTGGTTTTAGATGGAATGGATGGTCGCGTTGCCCGGATGACAAATACGCAAAGCGCCTTTGGTGAGCAATATGATTCTCTGGCAGACATGGTGTCATTTGGGGTCGCTCCAGCCTTAGTTGCTTATGAGTGGGCCTTAAAAGATTTAGGTAAATGGGGTTGGCTAGCTGCCTTTACTTATTGCGCAGGTGCGGCTTTACGTTTGGCACGTTTTAATGTGAATACAGGCGTGGTAGATAAGAAGTTCTTCCAAGGTTTGCCAAGCCCAGCTGCTGGCTCGTTAATGGCTGGCTTTATCTGGTTGGCTGATGATAATAAGATCCCGGTTCGTGACAGCGCTATTCCTTGGATTACTTTTTTCTTGGCTGTTTATGCCGGCTTAACAATGGTATCCAATGCACGCTTTTATAGCGGTAAAGCCCTAGATGTGCGCTACCGCGTTCCCTTTGGGGTGATGGTTTTAATGATTCTGACTTTTGTCTTGATCTCCTCTAATCCGCCATTGACCTTATTCGGTCTTTTCGTGGTTTATTCCATCTCTGGCTATGTCATTTGGGCTTGGGAGTATTTCAGTGGACGCCGTTTTAGCTAATTTAGGATTTTTAGGTTATATTAAAACCATGTTGATGAATTTCTCACTGTCTAACTTGCTTCTACTAGCACTAAGCCTACAGCTTGGGGCAGGTAAGGCCTGAGTTAATGAGATTAAAGTAATTCATTAGCCACGACATACCAGCCCCAGCAAATTGCTGGGGTTTTTGCTTTTAGGATTAGCAATTAGTAAACATGAATCAGCAGTAAGCATAATTTAGCAATATTGAACCGGAGAGTAGTGATGAGCGACAAAGTAATCATTTTTGATACCACCTTACGTGATGGCGAACAGTCGCCTGGTGCATCGATGACTAAGGATGAGAAGGTTCGAATTGCGCGTCAATTAGAGCGTCTCAAGGTTGATGTGATCGAGGCTGGTTTTGCTGCCAGCTCCGAGGGTGACTTTCAGGCAATCTCTGCAGTAGCGTCAGCAGTGAAGGATTCGATTGTCTGCTCACTCGCGCGGGCTAATGATAAAGACATTACTCGGGCTGCTGATGCATTGAAGCTTGCAAATGCAAAACGGATTCATGCGTTCTTGGCAACCAGTCCATTGCATATGGCCGTCAAATTGCGTATGTCTCCTGAAGAGGTATTGGAGCAGGCTAAACGCTCCATTCGGTTTGCTAGAAATCTGGCTGATGATGTCGAGTTTTCGGCAGAGGATGGTTATCGCTCAGAAATGGATTTCTTGTGTAAGGTAGTTGAGGGCGTCATCAATGAAGGCGCCACCACCATCAATATCCCAGATACTGTAGGCTATGCCACTCCAGAGTTATATGGCGAGTTTATTAAGACTTTGCGAACACGCGTTCCGAATTCAGATAAAGCAGTTTGGTCTGTGCATTGCCATAATGATTTAGGTATGGCGGTTGCTAACTCCTTGGCTGGCGTGAAGATCGGTGGCGCACGTCAAATTGAGTGCACCATTAATGGTTTAGGTGAGCGCGCAGGTAACACGGCCTTAGAAGAAATTGTGATGGCTTTGCGGACCCGCAAGGATTACTTTGATATGGTCTGCGGGATTGATGCTACGCAGATTGTTCCAGCCTCTAAATTGGTTTCTCAAATCACTGGATTTGTGGTTCAGCCGAATAAGGCGGTAGTGGGCGCCAATGCCTTTGCACATACTTCGGGCATTCATCAAGATGGCATCTTGAAGAATCGGGATACCTATGAAATCATGCGTGCGGAAGATGTGGGTTGGGCTGCCAATAAGATTGTGCTCGGTAAATTGTCTGGTCGCAATGCGTTCAAACAGCGCTTACAAGAGTTAAGTATTGCGATTGAGTCTGAGGCGGATCTCAATGAAGCCTTTGTTCGATTTAAGACTTTAGCTGATCAAAAGTCAGAAATATTTGATGAAGACATCATATCCATCATGTCAGATTCTGCTGCGCAAGAGGGTGAGTTCTATCAATTCATTTCCTTAAGCCAACATTCTGAAACAGGCGAGCGCCCAAAATCCAAAGTAACTTTTCGGGTTGGCGATAAAGAGGCCTGCTCCGAAGCCGAGGGTAACGGCCCAGTGGATGCCAGCCTAAACGCCATTGAGTTGATTGTGAAAAGTGGGGCAGAGCAGTTGCTGTACTCTGTCAATGCGATTACTTCAGGAACGCAGTCGCAAGGTGAGGTAACTGTACGTTTAGCTAAAGGTGGTCGTATCGTCAATGGTGTTGGTACCGATCCAGATATTATTGCAGCCTCTGCTAAGGCCTACTTATCTGCTTTGAATAAGCTGCACGACCCTAGTCAAGCTAAGCTCAATGCGCAGATGACGCCGTAAGCGCCATTTACTTGTTGAGCTCTGTACTCTTGTAATACTTAGTACCCTTGCCGGTGATTTCTGCGGCAAGGCCTGACTCTGTCAGTTGGTACATTAAAACACCAGGAGCCACTACTGTTCCACCCTGATATGCGCCACCACTGGTCTCATATTTTGCTGCTGCAGTCACTTGACCGCCAAATGTCCAGCCAGAGTTGACGAAGTCATTCAGCGCAGCTTTTGTTTGAAAAATAAAAATGTTTTGGAAGGACTTGATGCCAAAACCCAGACCAGCTTGCACTTCAGCCATATTCATATAGATAGTTTTATATGGGGCCTTATCAATCACTACGCCGCTGCCTGTGCCACCACCAGCAATCAGAATTTTCATGCCAAAGTTACTAAAGGTTGCATAGCCTGCAGACCTATCAATCAAGTCTTTAGCCTTAGGTTCTGCTCGATAGAGCGCCTTCAAAGTGTCTTCACTTTTTTTGAGAATTTCTTGACGCTGCTGTGTAACTGTTTTTTCAGGGGCAAAAGGATTGGAGAGTTGGGCAAAGCCACTCAATGGAAAGAGGGCTATTAGACTATAGGCTAATATGCGGATAAATTTGCCTTGCATAAATATTCCTTTGTTTTTATTTCTGTAATTGACTAATTCCATCTTTATACTCCACTCAACTTCTTTCACCCAAAACTACTCATTATGACGACTCTGAATCGCTTGATCTTTACCCTCCTCATGCTTTCATTAGTCGGTTGTAGCAGCCTGCAACGCAAAGCAGCGGTGCCATCGCAGCAAATGGGACAGGCTCAAATAGCAGGCTTAAGTAGTGCAAGATATATGGTTGCCAGTCAATCGAGTATCGATCAAATGGCTTTAGATATTCAAGCGGGATTTAAAGTGAGAGATGAAAAAACTCTCAATGCACCAGCAAACTATCTATCGCTCTCAGGTGGCGGTGATGACGGAGCATACGGCGCAGGATTATTAATGGGATGGTCGGATCGTGGCGATCGACCGCAATTTAATTTGGTCACAGGCATTAGCACTGGCGCACTGATTGCTCCTTTCGCATTCATGGGAAAAGAATATGACCCTGTGTTGCGTGAGGTCTACACAAAATATGGTCCCCGGGATATTTTTATAGAACGCGGATTAATCTCTGGCATTTTGAGTGACGGCTTATCTGATACAACACCCTTGTTTCAATTGATTTCGAAATATATTGATCAAGACTTCTTAAAAAAGGTGGCAAACGAGTACACCTCGAAAAATCGTTGGCTCCTGATTGGAACATCTAATTTAGATGCTGGTGTGCCGGTAGTCTGGAATATGGGTAAGATCGCCAGCATTGGAACTCCTGAGGCACTCGAGCTTTTTAGAAAAATCATGCTCGCCTCTGCATCTATTCCAGGGGCATTTTCACCGGTCATGTTTGATTTTGAGGTTTCTGGTCAAACCTTTCAGGAGATGCATGTCGATGGGGGAGTTATTACTCAGGTGTTTCTTTATCCCAGCGCTTTATCTCAACGCGCTCAAGATATGAAGCTCCAGTTACAAAAGCAGCGAAACGCCTACATTATTCGCAATGCGCGTTTAGATCCGCAATGGCGTGAAACCCAACGCGGCACTTTAAGCATTGTCCAGCGTGCGATTTCTAGCTTAATTCAGACTCAAGGTGTTGGTGATTTGTATCGCATCTATCACACTACGCAGCTTGATGGCGTGAGTTTTAACCTCGCTTTTATTGGACCTGATTTCAAATTCCCTCACACGACAGAGTTTGATACTGCTTATATGCAGGCACTTTTTGAGTATGGCTATAAACAGGGCCTAGGCGGCAAGGAGTGGCAAAAGTATCCTCCGGGCTACAAGCAGGGATTTGATGGGACTCCTTCGAAGGTAAATTGATTTAGTTGGCTGAACCTCCGAGTGCTAAATATAGGTTGACTCGCTGCGTGAGGGCATCAAGCCTTCCTTGGCGCCAGTTCATCTCGCTTGTATTGGTTTTGATAATTTGTTGCTGTACTTGGCGTTGATCGATTCTGCCGATTTGTAGTTCAGAGCGGGTATTTTGCATGATGCGCTTCTGTCCGTTTAGTTGTATCTCTTGTTGTTTAATCCGCTCTCTCCAACTGGCTTCTCCAGAGAGTGCATTTTCAACATCATTAAAGGCAATCAATACAGTCTTGCCGTAATTTGCTAATGCTGCCTTAGCCTCAGCATTTTGATAGGCGATTTGGGCTTCAATAGTGCCACCTTGAAAGAGTGGGATGATTGCATTAGCGCCAACACCAAAACTAGTATTGGCGCCATTAAGCAGGGTAAATATTTGACTATTGATGTAGCCAAAGCCAGCAGTCAGACTAATCTTTGGTAGGCGTGCTAAACGTTTTTCATCGGCAAGAAAAAAGGCGCTGTTTACTCTGGCTTCAGCGGCGATGAGATCTGGCCGGCGTTCCAACAAGTCAGCAGGTAAACCTGCGCTCACAGGTTCAGGCATCAGTGGTAGTTTGGTAGTTTTCAGGGCTTGTGCTTTAGGGTAGCGACCAAGCAAAATTTCTACTGCACGAAGTGCCTGATCTCTTGTTTGTGCTGCATTGAGGGCAGCCTCCTTACTCTGAGCTGCGCTTACGATCGCGGTTGAGACTTCAGTAAGGGAAGATGCGCCAATCTTCTCGCGAATTTGCATTAGCTCAGCATATTTTTCAGCAGCAATCGCATTATCGTCGGCCAGCTGTGCCTGCTCCTGCAGATTGCGTGCCAGCCAAATAGATTTCGTAAGGGTAGCAATTAAAGAAAGGCGCGCTGCATCTTGATCGGCATTGATTGCTTTGGCATTCTGCTCCGTACCCGCTATCGAGCTTCTCACTCTTCCCCAGAGATCTAGCTCCCAACTAGCGCCAATATAGTAGCCCGATAAACCTGTTCCATTTGAGCCAACTTTTCCACCGGTATTGCCAATCGCATTGACTCCGGGGTACTGAGCACCACCTGCCGCATCAATAAGGGCGGTTGATTGGCTTCGTCTGGCGGCCATGATTTGAACATCGGGGTTGTTATTAAGGGCCTCAACTACGAGTTCATTCAGCTCAGGATCATTAAATTGTTTGAGCCAGCCATCGTCAACTTTTACCCCGCTGGTATTTGAAATAACTACAAATTGATTGGGTATAGCAGTGTTTGGTAACGCTTTTTCAGTCAGCTCTTTATTGTTTTGAACTTTACTAATGGTGCAAGCATTCAGTAAGGTAGCACTGACTAGGGCCAATGCTATCAAAGTGTTGCGAGAAAGGAAATCGTTACGCATTAGTGTAGCTTGGGAATAATGTAGTTCAGTTTGGTACTGATTCTCAGCATTACCTTACGGATCACATGCAAGAATGCTAAATGGTCTGTATATACAGCACCATCGCCCACTGCACCTGCCGGCAATAATAATTCTGCATGGCGATCATCCATGGCAAGTTTTACGGCAAATCGGTTTGGGGCAATATCTCTTAATCCGGTGGTGGGCATATTACCGCTAGCATTGAGCTGACCCTGTCCTTCAGCCAGAATGACAGACTCGACTCGTGCTTTCAGAATTTGCCCTGGAAAACTGGGGACATAAAATTCTGCTTCGTTACCCACGGCAATTTGATGCAATTCGTTTTGATTAAAGA
>JBIISV010000069.1:0-9649 GCA_044340835.1 Polynucleobacter sp. | reverse complement strand
AGTTATATGTTGGAGAAACTATTCGAAAAGTTCCCAACATCTCCATTCGTAAATAAAAGCCTTAAAGGGATTTCATGTCACGTACGCTATATGACAAATTGTGGGATGACCATGTTGTTTATTCAGAGCAAGATGGCACGGCAACCCTTTATATAGATCGTCATTTATTGCACGAGGTAACAAGTCCTCAGGCTTTTGAGGGCTTGAATTTAGCTGGCCGTCCAGTTTGGCGTATTTCTGCCAATTTGGCTGTTTCTGATCACAATGTTCCTACAACAGACCGTTCCGAAGGCATCCAAGATCCTATTTCCAAGCTTCAAGTAGATACACTTGATCAGAATTGTGATGCTTTTGGGATCACCCAATACAAAATGAACGATACGCGCCAGGGAATTGTTCACGTCATTGGGCCGGAGCAGGGGGCAACTTTGCCAGGTATGACTGTAGTCTGCGGTGATTCGCATACCAGCACTCATGGTGCTTTTGGTGCGCTAGCATTTGGTATTGGTACTTCTGAAGTTGAGCATGTATTGGCCACTCAAACCTTACTAATGAAAAAGAGTAAGAATATGTTGGTCAAGGTTGATGGGCGTTTGCAACCTGGCTCTACTGCTAAAGATATTGTTCTTGCCGTCATTGGCAAAATTGGCACTGCTGGCGGGACAGGCTACACCATTGAGTTTGCTGGTGAGGCTATAAGGAATCTCACCATGGAGGGTCGAATGACCCTTTGTAATATGGCGATTGAGGCTGGCGCGCGCGCTGGTTTAGTGGGTGTTGATGAAACTACTATTGAGTACATCCAGGGCCGACCATATGCCCCCAAGGGTGAAGGATTGCGTCATGCATTGCAATATTGGCGTACCTTGCACTCAGATGTAGGTGCGCATTTTGATTCTGTAGTGGAGTTACGAGCTGAAGAGATTGACCCTCAAGTGACATGGGGAACTTCACCTGAAATGGTTCTTTCTATCGGAGATCGTATTCCGGATCCTGAGAAAGAGCGCGATCCGAATAAGCGTTCCGCAATGGAGCGTGCTCTTGAGTATATGGGCCTTGTCCCAAATACCCCTCTGAGCAATATTTCTGTAGATAAAGTATTTATTGGTTCATGCACCAATAGCCGCATCGAGGATATTAGAGCTGCTGCTAAGGTGGTAGATCGTCTAGGTAAAAAAGTTGCTGCGAATGTCAAGCTAGCATTGGTTGTTCCTGGTTCTGGTCTGGTTAAAGCTCAAGCAGAGCGAGAGGGCTTGGATCGCGTCTTTAAAGCTGCTGGATTTCAATGGCGTGAGCCTGGTTGTTCGATGTGTTTGGCAATGAATGCTGATCGTCTAGAGCCAGGAGAACGTTGTGCTTCCACCTCAAATCGTAATTTTGAAGGCCGCCAAGGTAATGGTGGAAGAACGCACTTGGTTAGTCCAGCAATGGCTGCTGCTGCTGCTATTGAAGGTCACTTCGTTGATGTTCGTAAGATTTCTTAAGGAGAAATCGTGTTTAAAAGATCCTCTTACACCATGATTAAAAAACTGATGATTGTTGCTGGTATCGGCATCATCTTATCTGCTTGTGCAAACACAATGGAGGGCGTTGGTAAAGACCTTCAAACTATGGGTAATTCTATGGGCGCGAGCAAAACCTCCAACACTTCTAATACCCCCAATACTTCCAATCAGTCTCAAACTCAGGGGAAAGATGTTGTTGTGACGCCAGTTAAATAAGCGCACAGAAAAAACTAGTAAAGATCATCATGGAAAAATTTACGGTATACAAGGGTTTGGTTGCTCCGCTCAATCGTGAGAATGTGGATACTGATGCCATCATTCCTAAGCAATTCTTAAAGTCCATTAAAAAAACGGGCTTTGGCCAGAATTTGTTTGATGAGTGGCGTTATTTAGATCATGGTGAGCCAGGTCAAGATTGTAGTGTTCGCCCAATCAATCCAGATTTTGTTTTAAACCAGCCTCGCTATAAAAATGCTGGGATTTTGTTAGCTCGCAAGAATTTCGGTTGTGGTAGCTCCCGAGAACATGCACCATGGGCACTAGATCAATTTGGTTTTAGAGCGGTTATTGCCCCTAGTTTCGCTGACATTTTCTACAATAATTGCTTCAAAAATGGTCTTTTACCAATCGTTTTGTCCGAATTACAGGTGGACCACTTATTTAATGAAACAATCGCATTTAATGGCTATCAGCTCACTATTGACCTAGATGCGCAGCAAGTATGCACCCCTGACGGCACTGCTTATAGCTTTGAAGTAGCCCCATTTAGAAAGCATTGCCTGTTTAACGGTTTAGACGATATTGGCTTAACCCTGCAACATGCAGATAAAATCAAGGCTTATGAAGCTGAGCGCATTCTTAAAATGCCTTGGCTTGCTACACAACTGCCATAGTTTTATAGAGTTAAAGGCCTTTCATGAAAATTGCTGTTCTCCCGGGCGATGGTATCGGACCGGAAATTGTTGCCCAGGCTGTTAAGGTGCTTAATGTAGTTGGCCCTCAGTTTGACCTTGAAACGGCTCCTGTTGGTGGCGCTGCTTACGATGTTTCTGGCCATCCACTGCCACCCGCAACTTTAGATCTAGCCAAAAAAGCAGATGCTATTTTATTTGGCGCTGTCGGTGATTGGAAATATGATGCCTTGCCTCGGGAATTGCGCCCTGAGCAAGCTATTCTTGGTTTGCGTAAGCATTTAGAGTTGTTTGCTAACTTTAGGCCTGCCATTTGCTATGACGAGCTAACTGCTGCATCTAGCTTGAAGCCTGAAATCGTCGGCGGTCTTGATATTTTGATTATTCGGGAGCTCAACGGCGATATTTATTTTGGTCAGCCGCGCGGCATTCGCACTTCAGAGCTTCCTTTATTCAAGGGTGCACGTGAAGGTTATGACATGATGCATTACAGCGAGCCAGAAGTAGAGCGTATTGGCCGTGTTGCATTTGAGGCGGCTCGTAAGCGCGCTAAAAAAGTTTGCAGTGTTGATAAGGCTAATGTTTTAGAAACCTCGCAACTCTGGCGTGAAGTCATGATTCGTGTAGGTAAGGATTATCCAGATGTTGAGTTGTCGCATATGTACGTTGATAATGCAGCAATGCAGCTCGTCAAAGCGCCAAAGGCATTTGATGTAGTAGTGACTGGAAATTTGTTTGGTGACATTCTGTCTGATGAGGCGGCTATGTTAACTGGCTCCATTGGTATGTTGCCATCAGCCTCCCTAGATAAAAACAATAAAGGTTTGTATGAACCTAGCCATGGATCGGCTCCTGATATCGCTGGTAAAGGCATTGCTAACCCTTTAGCCACCATTTTATCTGCTGCGATGATGTTGCGTTATTCCTTGGGCCTGCCATCTGAAGCTGATCGCATTGAAGCTGCTGTACAAAAAGTGCTATCTCAAGGCTTGCGTACCGCTGATATTTACACTGCAGGCACAAAAAAGGTTTCCACCATTGAAATGGGCGATGCTGTTGTAGCGACACTTTCTAAATAAAGCATCACACTATATTTTTTCATTTAATAGATTAATCATGGCAGATACAAATACACCATTGGTAGGCTTAGTTGGCTGGCGCGGTATGGTTGGAAGTGTTCTTATGGAGAGAATGCTAGCTGAAAAAGATTTTGACTTGATTGAGCCGGTATTTTTTAGTACGAGCCAGGCTGGCGGAGAAGTTCCGCTCTTGAATGGCCAGAAAGTAACTAAAAGTGAAAATACTTTGCTTGATGCCAATGACATTAAGGCGCTTGCACGCTGCGATATTATTTTGACTTGCCAGGGTGGCGATTACACAAATGAGATTTTTCCTAAGCTGCGTGCAGCTTCTTGGCAGGGCCATTGGATAGATGCCGCTAGTGCATTGCGTATGAAGGATGATGCAGTTTTGGTTTTAGATCCTGTCAATCGCTCAGTCATTGATAAGGCATTAGCTGCTGGCGGTAAGAATTGGATCGGCAGTAATTGCACTGTTAGTTTAATGATGATGGCTATGGGCGGTCTTGTAAAAGCAGATATGGTTGAGTGGATTAGTGCTATGACCTACCAAGCTGCGTCAGGAGCCGGTGCACAGAATATGCGAGAACTTCTTTTGCAAATGGGTGCGTTGCATGATAGCGTCGCAACTGAATTAGCTGATCCTTCTTCGTGGATTTTAGATATTGATCGCAAAATTACGGAGACATTACGCTCATCCGATTTTCCAAAGAAAAATTTTCGTAACACGCCTTTGGCAGGTAGCTTGATTCCGTGGATTGATGTGCCCGTTGATAATGGCCAAACTAAAGAAGAGTGGAAGGGCGGCGCTGAGTTCAATAAGATTTTAGGTCGACCCTCATTTAGAACCCCAGGAAGCATTCCAATTGACGGCTTGTGTGTGCGTGTTGGTGCTATGCGTTGCCATTCACAAGGCTTGACTGTCAAACTCAAGAAAGATATCCCCTTAAAAGAAATAGAAGAAATCTTGGCGAATGATAATCAATGGGTCAAAGTCATTCCTAATGATCGTGAAACTACTGAGCGTGAATTGTCTCCGGCTGCAGTTAGCGGTACTTTGACTGTGCCTATTGGGCGCCTGCATAAGATGGCAATGGGTCCTGAGTATCTAGGTGCTTTTACTGTGGGCGACCAACTCTTATGGGGTGCCGCAGAGCCATTGCGCCGTATGCTCCGCATCCTACTTAAGTGCTAATGTTCAGGCGTAGTCAAATTCAGATTGCAAGGGCGCTTTGCTTAGTTTGGCTAAGTTGGGCCTGTGCGGTAGAAGCAATTTCTCTTGGCTCTCCAAAGTTACTTTCTAGACCCGGCGAACCACTCAAGGTTGAGCTTCCTATTCGAGTTGCTGCAGATGAACAATCTGCACTCTCGAGTTTGAATGTTGAGATTGCGAACAAGGCCTCATATGATCGTTTAGGAATATCCCAAAAGATACTCACTCTCAACCCTCAGGCGATGGTTTATCGTAATCAGCAAGAACGGTTGATGGTCTTGGTTGAGACGGTTGAATCAGTGCCTGCCTCTGATGATCCATTCTTAGACATTTTGCTCACTCTAACTTGGTCTGCAGGTAGTATTACTAAAGCCTATACCCTACTCCTAGGGGATCCGCAAAAGATAGCCGTTAGACCAGGCCAAACCCTGTCTGAGATTGCCGCCCAATTGGCACCCAAATTAGATGGTGCAACCTTAGATCAAACCATGATGGCTTTATTTAAAGCTAATCCCGATGCGTTTGCTAGTGGCAGCATTAATAGGCTTGCGGCTGGAGCCCAACTGAGTAAGCCTAACCAAGCTTTATTAAGATCCATTAGTCCGGCAGAGGCCTATGAGTTTGTAGCTGAATCCAATGCGCAATGGCTCTCTGAGCGTTCATCGCAGAGCGGGCCATCAGCTTCTTCAGACTCCACAAAAGGTGGCGCTGATCAACCGGTAAAAGACAGATTAAAAATTGGATCTAGTGCAGATGATAGTTCTGAGGAGCGTCGTTACACTGAAGAATTAGTTGCGCAGGAAAAAATACTTGAGCAGACCCGTACGCGCATAGCTGAACTTGAGAAAAATATTGCTGATCTACAGCATCTTCTTGACCAAGCAAAGTTAAGGGATAAGAGCCAAAATGCCGGCGATGATAATTATGGGCTGGGTGCGTTTGCACCTGCTTTTTTGGCTTTGGTCTTAATGCTTGCCACCGGCCTATTATTGTGGTTACTAGGCAAGAATGCACGTAGATCTGAAGAGCATGATTTCTCTAAAGAGAAAGCAAAGGCCACACTCTCCAATAAAGAATATTCCTCACCTCATGGAGTGATGCCTGAGCGTGCTAAGGCATTGTTTGCAGGAATTGATTTAAATCTATCTCCCAGTAAAAAAGAAAGCTCAGAAAAAGCTTCTACTGAAAGCGTTGCCTCAGACGTATTGCGCGTGAAGTTAAATTTAGCTCGTGCCTACATCACCATTGAGGATTTTGTAGCAGCTAAAAAATCCCTTCAAGAAATCATTCATAATGGAGGACTGATAGATCCTGCGATCACTGCAGAAGCTCAAGACTTGTTGCTTGAATTGTCCCGTCGTAATAACTAAATTCTCGCTATGCGTATTGCCTTAGGCATTCAGTATGATGGCAGCCCCTACTCAGGTTGGCAGTCCCAAGTAAACCAAAACACGATTCAAGATGAGCTGGAAAAAGCGATTTCTTCTTTTGTGGGTGCTGATGCCATCCAATCCCATCCTATTCGTGTAATTACTGCCGGTAGAACAGATGCTGGTGTTCATGCCTTAGGGCAGGTGGTTCATTTTGATGTCGAAGTCGAGCGAGAGAATTGGTCATGGGTCAGAGGGGTGAATACCTTCTTGCCAGAATCTATTGTGGTGAACTGGGCTCAGCCGGTATCAGACCAGTTTAGTGCTCGCTATTCTGCGTATGAGCGAACTTATATTTATGCTTTGTATGCTGGCCCATGCCGCTCTCCAATGGCTGTATCTAGAGCGGGCTATGTGATGCTTCCAGCTGAGTTTTGGTTTGATATAGATGCGATGCGACAGTCTGCAGAGTGCCTAATTGGTGAGCATGATTTCACCTCATTTCGGTCCTCAGAGTGTCAAAGTAAGACGCCTGTGAAAACGATCTATTCTATTGAGATTGTTTCAGATGAACCGTGGCTTTACTTTAAGATCAAAGGAAATGCTTTTTTGCATCATATGGTTCGCAACTTAGTTGGAAGTTTTATTCAAATTGGCGTTGGTAAACAAAAAGCAGAATGGATGGCTGAAGTATTGGCTGCAAAAGACCGCAGTATTGCTGCGCCCACTTTTTCACCTACAGGTCTCTATTTGGCCAAAATAACTTACCCTGATCAGTTTCACATCCCAAATCCCTGGCTTAAAAATTCTTGGTTACCCCCTCATTTAACGCTTGATATGGCCTAATTTAGGTCTATTAGCTATAAGGTTAATACTGCAAATGATAAGATCTGGACTCATCTTTATTTGCAAAAAAAGGGGCGCCAATGTTTAACTCCAAATCAAATCAATCGCTGGGCAAATCTGTAGAGAATTTTGAAACTATCATTGGCTCTAGCCTGAGAGTAGATGGTAATTTATTACTGCGCAGTAGTGTTCGTATTGATGGCCTCGTTAACGGCAACATTTTGCAAGAAGACGGTTGTGAGGCTACGGTTGCAATTGCAAAGGGTGCCACTGTCACGGGTGACATTAGGGCAAAGCATGTGATTGTTTCCGGAAATCTCCAGGGCAATATTTTTTCTTCAGACCGTGTAGAGTTGCTCGAAACTGCATTTGTAAGTGGTGATATTACTTATGGCACATTAGGTATGCAGGTTGGTGCTAAGCTTGAGGGTAAGCTTAGACAAGCCGATAATGAATCTTCTGCACATTCTGCCGATGCACTCATTGCACAGGCGATGCAAAAAACGAATGCCGCCTAAGTAAAATGCAAATTTTTTGGGTTTCTGGTGCTGTTGGAAAAATTCACCGCGTTAACTTAACGCTCAAGCATCTCCTATTGGGTGTCTTTGGATTTGCTTTGACTTTAATATTTTCAGGCGTGTTCCTGCAATATATGGGGTTTCAGATGGCTATCGAGTACAACCCTCAGCTTGCTAGGAAACTCGGTAATGTTCATACTGCGGTAGAGCTTGAAAATCTCAATTCCTTCTATCGACAAAAATTAATAGATATTGAAAAACAAGTATCCACTTATCAAATAAAAATTAATGAGCTACAGATCAGCAATCAAAAATTACTGACCCTGGCTACACCACCTTTGGTACAGAAAGATAAACCTAAACCATCTTCTATGGGCGGTCCGTTTATTAGCCCATCTCGCTCGAGCAGTAATCCGAGCCTCATGAATGCCATGCAAGATTCACTGCATGATATGAAACATAACAACGATCACTTAAGAAAACTCTCCGCTTACTGGCTAGATCAGGTTGCCTGGTTAGATGCAAAGCCTACTGGGGCTCCAATTGGTGATCGGATATCAATTTCCAGCGGTTTTGGTAAACGTCTTGATCCATTCAAAAATACCTGGAGCGAACATTTTGGGGTGGACTTTCAAGCCCCTCAAGGTACCCCGATCCTATCATCGGGTACAGGCTTGGTCAGTAGAGCCCAACGCGACCCCGTTTACGGTAATTTATTGGTAATTGATCACGGGTCTGGCCTGCAAACACGGTATGCCCATGCAAGCGAGCTCTTGGTTGTTGAGGGTCAAAAAGTTAAAAGAGGTCAAGTGATCGCTAAGGTTGGCTCAACCGGTCGCGCAACCGGTCCCCACTTACACTATGAAGTAGTCATGGATGGCAGGCTAATTGACCCTTCTCGGGTATTGATAGGTCAATTTTCACCCCAATAAGGGTATAAATCCCTCGTAACCCTTATTATTTGCCAATGGGATTACTTAATTACGCTGCTGGAAGAACTAGAGTCAAAATCTGTGGTCTGAAAACATCCGCGGATGTGGATGCAGCTCTTGCTGCGGGGGTTGATGCAGTCGGCTTTGTCTTTTACCCTCCAAGTGTGCGTGCAATAAGCCCTAATGAGGCTACCCGGCTTATTTCTAGGCTTCCTAAAGGGGTCGATGCAGTGGGTCTGGTTGTAAATCCTACGGATGCTGAATTTGAGGCTATTCGTGCGGTGGCCCCCATTACTTTATGGCAGTTTCATGGGGATGAGACACCAGAACGCTGTCTAGAGCTTGCAGATGGCCAGTCTTGGATAAAAGCAGCCCGTATCGGGCAAGGCTTCGCATTTAGCGAATTTTCCCTACAATATAGGCAAGCAAGCGCTTTTCTGCTGGATGCCCTCGTCGAGGGCTATGGTGGCGGAGGCGTTCCTTTTGATTGGCAAGGGATTCCACAGACATGGGTAAGCGAAAACGCGCCTCGGGTCGTTTTGAGTGGTGGATTGAACACGCACAACGTGGGCGAAGCGATTGCACGCCTGCATCCTTGCGCAGTTGACGTCTCTAGTGGCGTTGAAAGCAGCAGGGGTGTTAAAGATCCTGCGCTCATGGCTGAATTTATAAAAGCAGTGCGCGCGGCAGATGAGCAATCATCATCCCAATAATTTGCTGTAGATAAATCAAAAAGAGGTAGCTATGTACGACAAGCCAGATGCACGGGGACATTTCGGTCCTTATGGCGGCGTATTTGTTTCAGAAACTTTGATGTTTGCATTAGATGAGCTCAAAGCAGCTTACTCAAAATATCAATTTGATCCAGAATTCATTGAAGAGTTTCATTACGAACTAAAACACTTTGTCGGTAGACCATCTCCGGTTTATCACGCTAAGCGTTGGAGTGAGATGCTTGGTGGTGCGCAAATTTAT
Source organism: Polynucleobacter sp. (assembly GCA_044340835.1). Classification (GTDB taxonomy): domain Bacteria; phylum Pseudomonadota; class Gammaproteobacteria; order Burkholderiales; family Burkholderiaceae; genus Polynucleobacter. Next base: position 300 of record JBIISV010000069.1, on the reverse strand, counting down.
CTCAAACGTGAAGATTTAAATCACACCGGTGCGCACAAAATCAATAACGTGATTGGTCAAGCAATGCTGGCTAAGCGTATGGGTAAGCCACGCATCATCGCTGAGACAGGTGCTGGGCAACATGGTGTGGCAACTGCAACTATTTGCGCGCGCTTTGGCTTAGATTGCACTGTTTATCAAGGTTCAGTTGACGTTGCGCGCCAAGCTCAAAACGTTTTCCGCATGAAGTTGCTCGGAGCTAAGGTTGTCCCTGTAGAGTCCGGCACCAAAACGCTAAAAGATGCTCTTAATGAAGCAATG
>JBIISV010000068.1:0-9656 GCA_044340835.1 Polynucleobacter sp. | reverse complement strand
AGCCGATCAACCATCCACTGACCCTAGCGAAATGTTGCAAGAAGCTGTAGCGGCGCAGCGCTTTAAAAATCGTGGCGAAGCTTTTTGGGCTGGGATTCGGGATGCTTCGGGTGTGCCTGCAATGGTACTTTTTGCTGGTATGGTGGGCTTTGGTGCAATGGGCAAAACCAGTGGCGTAGATATCTGGTTTACGACTGCTACTAGTTTTTTGATGTTCGCATTACCCGGGCAAGTGGTTTTACTAGAGATGGTCATTACTGGGTCTTCAATTCTGGCTATTGCGCTTGCTGTGACTTTAACTGCCACACGCTTTATCACGATGACCGTGACACTCTTTCCGCAGTTTCATCAAAAAGATCGCAATCATGGACTATATGCATCCGTTCATTTTTTAGCGATGACCGCTTGGGCCATCTCCATGCGTGAGTTTCAGACGATGGAAGCGAGGCATCGATCAAGCTACTTTATTGGCCTTGGTTTACTGTGCTGGCTTGTTTCTATTCCGGCCACAGTGCTGGGATATTTATTGGCAGGTGTAGTTCCCTCATACATTACGCTTGGCCTAGTGTTCATCAACCCCCTATTCTTTTTACTGGCATTTACCGAGGTGGGGTCTTGGACTAATCGAATCGCTATCGGCTTGGGTTTTTTGCTTGGACCACTCTTCTTTATCTTGGATCGCGATACCAGCTTGCTCACGACTGGCTTAGTAGCCGGCACCATCGCTTATTTAATTGATCGCAAAATTCTGCGTAAGAGAGCAGGGGTGATGCGTTAATGAATGCTGCGCTTGAGGGATGGGGATTGTGGATTGCCTTAGCAGCCGCGACTCTAGGCACTTATTTTTGTCGTGCTATTGGTGTGACACTCGCCAAAAAAATTAATCAAGATAGCGAAATCTTTCGCTGGCTTGCTGCCGTAACCTATGCCATGGTTGCGGCTCTCGTTGTCAGAATGATTTTGATGCCGCTCGGTCTCTTATCCACAGTACCCATTTGGGTTCGCATCTTGATCTGCATCCTGAGTATTGCTGTGATGGTATCTAAGCCCACCCGTCGTCTAGTGCCTGCCTTATTGACTGGAACCTTGCTGATAGTGGCATATGGCGTGATTCGCTAAGGCGTCATCACACCCTATCTCACAGATGCGCTGCCAAGATCTTGGCAATATGGACAGCTCCCCTTTGTGTACCATCGGCGATCTGATGCCGACAACTGGTACCGTCAGCAACTACCCAACTATCTGGCGCTTTACGAATCGCAGGTAAGAGGCTAGCTTCTGCCATGAGCTTAGATACTTCAATATGCTCCGCTTCGTAACCAAAACTGCCTGCCATGCCACAGCAAGATGACTCAATGAGTTTAGGCTCTGCATTCGGAATGAGTTTCAAGAGCTCGAGTGCGGGTGTCACAGCAGCAAACGATTTTTGATGGCAGTGACCATGGAAAAGCACCGGGCGCGAGGCTGGTTTTAATTGAATCTGGAGCTTGCCAGATCTCGCTTCCTTGGCTAAGAACTCTTCTAGCAGCTGGGCTTGCTTGCTAACCGTGATCGCACGATCTCCAAAGCCCATTACCAATGCCTCATCCTTTAAGGTAAATAAACAGGAGGGCTCTAGACCAATAATCGGGATCTCTTTTTCTGCAAAAGGCGCTAGATGATCTACTAACTCATCTAAGCTTGCTTTAGCCTGATCAACCATGCCAGCAGCTAAATAGGTGCGACCGCAACAGAATTCCTTAGAGCAGGTATTGGGTGTTGAGTTTGCTTTTTGTTTATTTATGCTCTTCTGCGGAATATGAACGCGATAACCAGCTGCCTTTAAAACCTGTAGAGCTGCTTGTAGGTTTTCATCTTCAAAATAGGCATTAAAGGTGTCGGCTAATAGCACTACACCCTGCTTGCCATTCGTATCTGGAGTGCTTAGTTCTGCTGGCGTAAATTGATATGGAGTAATCGCACTTCGATTACTCCAGAAGGTATTTGCTTTCCAGGTTGGCAGACTTCTTTGTGCAGAAATCCCCATGAGCCACTCTTGTAACTTGGCGATAGGTGCAAGGTGATTACGTAAATTCAGTAATGCAGGCAGTCCTGGAATGCTACTAATGATGGGTGCGTACTTTGGTAGATAAGCTACTGCTAAGTCGCGCATGGTGTGCCCAACCCGTTTTTTATAAGCTGATAAAAACTCAATCTTCATCTTGGCCATATCTACGCCAGTAGGGCATTCGCTACGGCAAGCTTTACAGCTGACACAGAGCTCCATTACCTCTTTAATGGCATCACTGCCTAAGGGTGAGGCTGATGATGCTTCATCATTCTGAAGATCTAACTGGTTTGAGAGTGCCAGTCGCAAGGTGTTGGCGCGACCGCGGGTGAGATGCTTTTCATCACGAGTCACGCGATAGCTAGGGCACATCACTTCTGCATCAAATTTACGGCAGTGACCATTGTTATTGCACATCTCCACTGCTTTGGCTAAACCCATCGCAGGGTCACCGCCAGTTCCAGGCGCACTCGTTTCTTCAGTGACGGGGTTGTTCTGTACGTTCCAGGCTGACCAATCTAAAGCGGGTTTTAGTGGAATCACTTTGTAGCTTGGCGGAAAGCGAAAGTTACTTACATCATCCATCTTCGGGGGATTGATAATCTTGCCTGGATTGAATAATCCAGTTGGATCAAACTGATGCTTGATGTGGGCAAGTGCTTCGGTGATCTTTGGGCCAAATTGCCAGGAGATCCACTCGCCGCGGGAGAGCCCATCGCCATGCTCACCGCTATAGGCGCCTTTGTACTTGCGAACGAGCTCAGATGCTTCTTGGGCAACTGCACGCATTTTCTGGGCGCCATCACGACGCATGTCTAAGATAGGGCGTACATGGAGTGTGCCAACTGAAGCATGTGCATACCAAGTGCCGCGTGAACCGTATTTAGAAAATACATCCGTCAATGCCTGGGTGTATTCAGCGAGACTCTCTAGTGGCACTGCACAGTCTTCTATAAAGCTCACTGGCTTACCATCGCCTTTGAGGCTCATCATGATGTTTAAGCCAGCCTTACGCACTTCCCATAAATTCTTTTGCATACTTACATCAGGCATCGCTACTACTGAGCCTGGAAGGCCTAAGTCGCCCATCAGAGTTTGCAACAATTTTAATTTTTCGAGCAGAGGTGCGTGTGACTCACCAGCAAACTCCACCAGCAAAATTGCCTCGGGAGGCTGGGTGTCTGAATCAATTAAGGCAGTTTCAATAGTTTGCTTAAAGTTAGGGTTATGGCGGGCTAAATCAATCATGGTGCGATCGACTAATTCAACGGCGGTAGGCCCTAGCTTGACGATATGTTGCGCGCTATCCATCGCCTTGAAGAAGCTAGCAAAGTTCACTACCCCAAGCACTTTATGTTGTGGCAGGGGCGACAGCTTGAGTTCCAGTGATTTGAAATAAGCCAATGTCCCCTCACTACCCACTAAGAGGTGGGCTAAATTAACACTGCCATCTTGGGTGTAGGGAAGTTCACTTTGGGGATGAAATATATCCAGGTTGTAACCAGCAACGCGACGTAATACTTTAGGGAAGTGCGCTTCGATTTCAGGTTGGAGTTTGTTGGCGAGACCTTTTACAAAATCACCTAATTGCTTTGCAGTACCAGTGCTATCGGCATAATTTCCAAAACTCGCTACTTGACCATTTGCCAGCCACGCGTCAATTCCCAAAACGTTGTGCACCATGTTTCCATAGGCAATAGAGCGACTGCCACAGGAGTTGTTGGCAGCCATACCACCAATCGTGGCTTGTCCGCTGGTTGAAACGTCTACTGGGTACCAAAGGCCATGCGGCTTGAGTGCGGCATTAAGGTGATCTAACACAATGCCAGGCTCAACCACTGCCGTAGCCTTCTGAGGATCTGCTTGCAAAAGCTTGCGGAAGTATTTGGTGTTATCCATCACAAGTGCTGCACCAGTAGTCTGACCGCACTGACTAGTGCCCCCGCCACGCGGTAAGACTGGCACTTCTAAGTCTGCTGCAATCTGAATGGCTGTCGCAATATCTTCCGCAGTTTTGGGCACAAAGACGGCAACTGGCATAGCCTGATAAATCGACGCATCCGTAGCGTAACGGCCGCGACTGGCGATGTCTGTCATGACTTCACCAGAGGTTTCTCGTTGCAAACGTTTTGCTAACTCAGCTTTATTGACCATGAAATCTGAGAGTGGTAAATCCAGTGGCTTGTTCATGCTGCGGCTTTCTCTTGAGATTCTGAGTCAAGTAATTGAATAACAACATCACGCTTATTAATAACATGCTGCATCATGACTTTGCGCATGCGCTCACTGTCACGTGCCTTTAATGCCTCTAACATTTCTTGATGTTCCCCTACCGCTTTCTCCCATTTAACGCCATCTTGATTAGAGCGAAAGCGTAGTGCTTCAATGCGGGCATTCACTTGAGCAAATAGTTGGCTCAAGACAGGGTTGTTAGCAGCTTGTGTAATGGCCTGATGAATATTGAGATTTAAGCGGTAATAGCTCGATAAATCTCTGCGTGCATAGGAGGCCATCATCTCGTACTGAAGGGCCTCGAGTTCTGTGAGTGCCTGATCGCTAATATTTTTTGCCGCTAACTCACCAGAGTAACCTTCTAAATTAGCAATGACGTCAAAGGTATGAAGGATGTCGTCACGGGTCAGTTGCACAGCGATTGCGCCTCGATTGGCAATGAGCTCGACTAAACCATCGGCTGCCAGGCGGCGGATAGCCTCCCGAATCGGGGTACGTGACACGTGCAGTTGTTCAGCCAGTTCGCGCTCATTGAGCTTACAACCAGGACTAATTGCACCCTCCACTAATAATGATTTCAACTTCAGAAAGGTTGCTTCATGTAAGTTTTGGGTGTTTTGGGGTGTGATGAGCATCATTAGGAAGGTTTTAATTTTGTATACATATTTACTATAAACGATGAATTAGCAAAAATTATGCTTTAAAACGCTTATTTTTTACTTTTTATAAAAATATTTTGCATACAAAATTGTAAATTACTTAAAAGTGCCTTACACTCGGTCGCAAGATTAACTACAAAAACTAAGCGAGACCGAGCATGCTAAAACTGGATAATCACCCCTCAGGACGTCATTTCTTACACATTCCTGGACCAAGCCCAGTGCCATCGCGCATCTTGCGGGCTATCAGCTATCAAACGATTGATCACCGTGGTCCTGAATTTGGGGCATTTGGTTTAAAGGTTTTAGAGGGGGTTAAAAAGCTCTTTAAAACTGAGCAACCTGTCATTATTTATTCTGCTTCTGGCACGGGATCTTGGGAGGGCGCTTTGGTCAACGTCCTGAATCCTGGCGATAAGGTGCTGTTCTATGAGACTGGCCACTTTGCAAATCTGTGGCGTACTTTGGCCAAGAAGTTGGGTATTGAAGTTGAGGTAGTGGGCAAGCCAGGTCAAGATACTTGGCGCTGGGGTGTAGATGCAAATGTGATTGAAGAACGTTTACGCAAAGATACGCAGCATGAAATTAAGGCAGTTTGCGTTGTGCATAACGAAACCTCCTCCGGCATTACCTCTAATATCGCTGCAGTTCGTAAAGCGATTGACAAGGCTCAGCATCCCGCTTTATTGCTCGTCGATAGTGTATCTGGTATTGGTTCTGCCGACTATTGCCATGATGCTTGGGGTGTGGATGTGACTATATCTGGATCACAAAAAGGCTTGATGTTGCCTCCTGGCATTGGCTTTAATGCTTTGTCGCCTAAGGCGATTGAGGCGAGTAAGCACAGTAAGTTCCCGAAAGCCTACTTGGCTTGGGATGAAATCCTAGAATCCAATAAAACAGGCTATTGGCCAACTACTCCAAGTACCAATTTAATGTATGGCTTGCATGAGGCAATCGACATGATCCAAGCCGAAGGGCTTGACACTATTTTTGCCCGTCATCGGCGTTTGGCAGAAGCCTGCCGCCGTGCTGTAGTTGCTTGGGGTCTTGAGAATGAATGTTTAGATCCAAGCGCCTACTCCCCAGTTTTGACGGCTATCGTAGCTCCTGATGGTATGGATGCAGACGCGCTCCGTAAGCTTGCCCTCGAGAAGTTCAATCTTTCCCTCGGAACCGGCTTAGGCAAGGTCAAAGGCAAGGTTTTCCGTATTGGGCACCTTGGCGACTGTAATGAATTAAGCCTGATGGCTGCCTTAAGCGGGGTAGAGATGAGTTTGGCTGCGATGGGCTATAAAGCCAATGCGAGTGGTGTGGTTGCGGCTCAAGACTACCTAAAGTAAGGCTTAGTACTCCGACTCAACCTATAATTCACCATATATATCAATAGCATTAGAGATAAAGAGATTAATCATGTTGGCTACAAAACCTTACTTAACCCAGGCTGATGTTCAAAAGATTTTGGATGCAGCGGATAAGCACGCTGCTAAAAATAACTGGGCAGTGACTATCGCCGTGTGTGACGATGGTGGACATATATTGGGTTTAACACGTCGCGATGGTTGCGCCCCTATCTCTGCTTACATCGCTCAAGAAAAAGCACGTACTGCTGCAATGGGTAAACGCGAGAGCCGTGTTTATGAAGAGATTATTAATAACGGACGCATCTCCTTTTTATCTGCCCCACATATTGCGGGCATGTTGGAGGGTGGCGTCAATATCGAGGTAAATGGGTTTACCATCGGCGCAGTCGGCGTTTCCGGCGTTAAATCGACTGAGGATGCCGAAACTGCTAAAGCCGGCATTGCAGCCATTCTGTAAGTTACTTTGATAAATACTGTTCCTGAAATAGATTCCTCTACCGGCACTACTGATAGTAGTACCACCCCAGTAACCATTACCTTTGCTGACTTTGGTTTAGATCCAAAGATTCAAAAAGCGGTATCTGAGCAGGGTTACAACACCCCAACTCCAATTCAAGCGCAAGCCATTCCGCATGTCTTGGCCGGCAGTGATTTAATGGGCGCGGCACAAACCGGCACCGGTAAAACAGCTGCTTTTGTTTTGCCCATTATTCAACAGATTTTGCGTCATGCCAGCAGCAGCGCCTCACCTGCTCGTCATCCAATTCGGGCTTTAGTGTTGACACCAACCCGTGAACTAGCCGTTCAGGTTGCTGAGAATGCCGCAAGCTATTCCAAGCATACGGATTTACGTGCTGCTGTAGTTTATGGTGGTGTGGATATGAAAGAGCAAGTGGCTACCTTGCGTAACGGTGTAGAGATTTTGATCGCTACGCCAGGTCGCTTGTTAGATCACATTGGTTCAAAAGTGGCTAATCTCTCCCAGGTAGAAATTCTGGTACTAGATGAGGCCGATCGCATGCTGGATATGGGTTTTTTACCCGACTTACAGCGCATCATTGACTTGATTCCGGCGCAGCGCCAGACTCTGTTGTTCTCGGCAACCTTCTCGCCAGAGATTAAAAGGTTGGCACAAAGCTATCTGCGTACTCCAGTAACTGTCGAGGTTGCAAGACAAAATGCGGCGGCCGATACAGTCAAACAAGTCGTGCACATGGTTGCCAGTGCTGATAAGCAGCGGGCGATTGTGAGGGTGCTTGAGGCGCGAACTCGGCAGGGTTTATCTCGACAGTGCATTATTTTTACCAATAGCCGCTTAGGTTGCGCAAAACTATCCAGAGCGCTGGAGCGTGATGGCATTAAAGCGGGTGCGATTCATGGCGATAAGAGTCAGGGTGAGCGAACCCTTACTTTAGATGCATTCAAATCTGGCGCGATTGAGGCATTGGTAGCTACTGATGTGGCTGCACGTGGTTTAGATATTCCGTCTATGCCCTGCGTGATTAATCATGAGTTGCCATTTAATGCTGAAGACTTCATTCACCGTATTGGCCGAACAGGCCGTGCTGGTAGCAAAGGTGATGCGATTGCATTAGTGGATGCTAGCGAGAAACGCTTGCTCGACGATATTGAAAAGTTGATGAAGCGCAAGTTGGATGTTCAACCATTGCCTGAGGGCAGCTCTAGCCCTAGCTCTGTCCCAAGTCGGACTTCATCCAGATCAGATACACCGGCAAAAATGTCAGACCCGTTTTTCTATAAGCCGTATGAGCCCAGTGTTATCACTCAGCCTGTCTCAGGCGTTGCCCATTCTGAAGGGAAAAAAGTAGGCATCACTCCTGCTAAACCAGCGGTCGGGGCTTTACTCGGCGGCTTTAAGAAAAAGTAATTTTTCTACTCCAGGCCCCAGTGGCGGCTAACAGCCACTCAGCAATAGAAATGCTATTGCCATCCGGTAGATTTCTTAAGCCTAAATGGATTGCTGCTTTACGTAATTCATGCAGAGCTTGCTCTTTAGTTTGAGTATGAATAGCGGTAGCTAAAGTTTGCTTACTGAGTTTTTCTCCGTGCCCATCAAGTACTAAGGGCAGATGAAGGTAGGTCGGCACTGGATATCCCAAGATACTTTGTAGATGAATTTGTCGGGCCGTATTACTGAGTAAATCTGCGCCACGCAGAATGTGAGTGATGTGTTGTTCAGCATCATCTACCACTACCGCAAGTTGGTAAGTAAATAAACCATCTCGACGAAGGAGAACAAAATCGCCGACTTCCCGATTGAGGTCTTGACGCTGCTTGCCTAAGGCAAGATCCTCAAATTCAATGCTGAGGTTTGGACTTAGGGCGAGTCTCCAGGCCACTTTTTCCGATGCCCCATTCTCCTTTTGGTATGAAGGTATTTCATGGGGTCGGCAGGTGCCTGGGTAGACTATTTCTTGATTGCGCGGGGTAATTAGCCCTTGAGTCTCTAGGACATTTGCAATGGTTTGCCGGGAGCAGGTGCAGGGGTATATCGCGTGAAGCTGATTGAGGCGCTCCAGAGCGCTTTTGTAGCGTTCTTGGTGCATTGATTGCCAGCTAGGCTCTTGGTCCCAGGAGAGGCCGCAGGCAAGCAATTGGCGCATGATTTCTTGATCAGCTCCGGGGATGCAGCGGGGGGTGTCTACATCCTCAATTCTGAGTAGCCATTGTCCCTGATGTTGACGGGCATCCAACCAACTCCCGAGGGCAGCTACTAGTGATCCTGCATGAAGCGGGCCAGTGGGTGAGGGGGCAAATCGCCCGCGATAGCCCTTGGCTAGGGATGAGGGGGTTTTCAGGTTCGGCACAGCTAAAATGATCTCATGGCTTCACCTTGTTTTGTTCATCTTCGCCTCCATTCCGAGTTTTCGATTACGGATGGGGTCGTTCGTATTGACGATGCAGTTGCCGCAGCTGAAAAAGATGGCATGGGGGCTTTAGCGCTGACCGATTTAAGTAACTTATTCGGATTAGTACGCTTTTACTCTGCTACACGGGCTAGCGGAATTAAGCCTATCGCTGGAGCAGATGTTTGGATTAGCAATCCTCACGATCCAGATCAGCCCTATCGTTTATTACTGCTGGTTCAAAATCACTCTGGTTATCTTAATCTCTGCCAGCTATTGAGTAAGGCTTCACTAGAGAATCAGTCCCGAGGTCGCGCTGAAATAGATCCCAAATGGTTTAGTGAGCCAGCCTCTAAAGCAGAAGATAAAGCAGCAAAAAGAACGCTCGCCTATGGCTTAATTGCACTCTCTGGAGGACGCTGGGGAGATGTTGGTGTTGCGCTCTTGGCTGGCCAAGAAGATCAAGCTAAAGATGCGGCTAAGCAGT
>JBIISV010000067.1:0-9743 GCA_044340835.1 Polynucleobacter sp. | reverse complement strand
ACTCCAGGCTCAATGAGTTTATTTTGCGTCTTACCAGATGCATCAATCACGCAAACCACCTGCTGAGATTTAGTTTGGACAAACACCATATCAGCAACCTTACGTGGCGCTTCTGGTTTAAAGCTAATAATGCCCTCTTCTACCGGGCAAGCCCCTGAAGAGTTAGTAGTGATCACCGGGTTCGCATTGGTAAGAGTCGGCGCAGCTAGAGGTGCTGCCACTGAGGCCGACTCATTAGGCGCGGGTGTTGGTGCTGCTGGAGCGGGCTCCACAAGCTCCTCTTTTACCAGCACAATTGCTTCTGGCTTGTCTGAGAAAAATAATGGGTTCAAATTAATCACTGCAAATACCGCTGCTGCAGTAACACTAAACCAGAGAAATAATTTCTTTTGGGAGGAAGACCTTGGCTTGCTCGATACCTCAATTGAAGAAAGCGCCTGTACCTGGACCACTTGTGGCTGGGCTTTTACAGCAGGTTCTTTTTTTTCTTCTGCAATGGCCTTTGCAGGCAACTGTGTCTCCTCTACCCGCACTTGAATTTCAAGGTCATCTTCTTTGGCGTTTAGACTTGGTGTTGATTTAAGCTCCGCGATAGGCAACTCTGTTGGGTCGGTACTCAACCTCTCTGGGGTCTCGGAGCCATAGTTAAATGCCTCTTCATCACTTAAGTTGAGAAGTTTTGCCACTTTTTTAGCTGCAGTAACTTTAATCTGAGCGCCATAAAAAGAGCTCATCTCACCATTTTCAATTTGTTCAATTTGTCGAGTTGATAGACAGGCCATCGCGCCGAGTTCTTTAGAGCTTAGGCCAAGCTTCTCCCGAGCCTTGGTATAGGCCTCTTTGCAAATCTCGGGAAGTTTGGAATTGGTATTCACAAAATTACTCTAAGTGATTTATGTGTAAAGAATATTGCCTCATCATAGTACTCATCTACTGTGACAGTAATTAGCCCAAGAGCTAGTTATTCTGGAGGTTTTCAAGATTAGATTCAAGGTACTTTGCAACTAATGTTTGAAGAGATTCAACATTCATCTTATCCATAACTCTCGCTTTATGAACCTTGATCGTGGCATCCGTTGTCCCTAGCTTGACGGCAATATCCTTATTAAGCAGTCCCTTTACAAGCCAAAAACAGACCTCCTTCTCTCTAGGCGTTAAGGTGGCAAAGTTTTTCCTAGTCTCCACCTCCTTCGAAATGCGCTTGAGCTGGCGCCTATCAAACTCTAGGGCATCTGCAATAGCCTTCAACAGATCCTCCAGATTGAAGGGCTTGAATAGGAAATCAACGGCACCCTGTTTAAGACCTTTCACAATCTGATGGGGGTGGCTTTGTCCGCTCACAAACACAATCGGTGTTTTGCGACCTAACTTCAGTAATTTTTCCTGCAAATCGAGCCCTGTCACGTCCGGCATTTGCATATCCAGCAAAATGACTGCCGGCGCTACTGGTATGGAATGCTCCAAAAATGCCGCCGGAGAAGCAAAGCCCTCAACGATATAGCCAAGATCTTTCAGCATCCTCAACATCGAGGTGCGCACCGACTCATCGTCGTCAACTAGATAGATGTGGCCAGCTTTAGTCATTGAATTTAAAAGGGAAAGTAATCAGATTCATAATTTACTGCAGCTTTTAGGCTAAGGATATTAGCTTTAAAGCTAATGATAGGAGCCAATTGGCAAATACAATAGTGAAATATGCTTGTTGCAGTGCGTCAATATCTCAAGGTCAAGGCTAGATAAACCCCTGCATTGCCCCTTATCTCACGGCACAATAGAGCTTTTCGACAAATTCTTTTCTGGAGTCAATATCAGCATGAAACGCCTAAATGAACGCTCGCGCAACGTAACCGAAGGGGTTGCCCGCGCACCCAATCGCTCAATGTATTACGCGATGGGCTACGAAGAGAAAGATTTTGTAAAGCCAATGGTCGGTGTGGCCAATGGTCACTCCACCATTACCCCTTGCAATAGCGGACTGCAAAAATTAGCAGACGCCGCAGTAATCGCCCTTGAAGAGGCTGGTGCTAAATCGCAATTATTTGGCGTACCCACCGTTTCTGATGGTATCGGTATGGGTACTGAGGGCATGAAATACTCCCTCATCTCACGCGAAGTCATTGCTGACAGTATTGAAACTTGTGTTAACGGCTTATGGCAAGACGGTGTAGTAGTAATCGGTGGTTGCGATAAAAATATGCCAGGCGGGATGATGGCAATGGCGCGCACCAATGTTCCCAGTATTTATGTTTATGGTGGAACTATCAAGCCGGGTCACTACAAAGGCAAGGAACTCAATATTGTTTCTGCATTTGAAGCCGTTGGTGAATTTACCTCTGGCCGTTTGAACGAGGAAGATCTCAAGGGCGTCGAGCAAAATGCTTGCCCAGGTAGCGGCTCTTGTGGTGGTATGTACACCGCTAACACGATGAGCTCCTCGTTTGAAGCGCTCGGCATGAGCCTGCCTTACTCCTCCACTATGTCGAACGTAGATGCGGAGAAAGTTGCGAGTGCGCATGAGTCAGCCATTGTTTTGGTAGAGGCGATCAAGAAAAATTTACGCCCGCGTGACATCATTACTAAAAAATCGATTGAGAACGCAGTAAGCGTCATCATGGCAGTTGGTGGCTCTACCAATGCTGTTCTGCATTACCTAGCAATCACCAGCGCAGCTGAGATCGATTGGACAATTGATGACTTCGAGCGCATTCGTAAACGCGTTCCAGTGATTGCGGATATGAAACCCTCTGGCCAATATTTAGCAACCGATCTTCACCAAGCTGGTGGCATTCCACAAGTCATGAAAATTTTACTGGATGGCGGACTCTTACATGGCGATTGCATGACGATCACTGGTAAAACGATTGCTGAAACATTAAAAGATGTTCCATCGATACCGCGCGCTGATCAGCAAGTCATTCGTACCTTAGACAACCCTTTGTATAAGCAAGGTCACTTAGCTATTTTGAAGGGCAATATCTCTCCAGAGGGTTGCGTTGCCAAAATTACTGGCCTTAAGAACCCATCCATTACTGGCCCTGCTCGTGTATTTGATTCTGAAGATGATGCGATGGCCGCCATCATGGAGCAAAAGATCAAAGATGGTGACGTGATGGTGATTCGCTACGAGGGCCCTAAAGGTGGTCCTGGCATGCGCGAGATGCTTGCACCTACTTCCGCCCTCGTTGGTCAAGGCTTAGGCGAGACTGTAGGCCTCATCACTGATGGTCGCTTCTCTGGCGGTACTTGGGGGATGGTGGTCGGTCACGTTGCTCCTGAGGCCTTTGTAGGCGGTGTGATTGCCCTCATTCATGAAGGTGACTCCGTCACAATCGATGCCCACAAACTCCTGATTCAGCTCAACGTTGATGAGGCAGAAATCGCTAAGCGTCGCGCAGCTTGGGTGCAACCTAAGCCACGCTATACCCGTGGTTTACTCGCTAAGTATGCTTACCTAGCGAGTTCTGCAAGTAAGGGTGCGGTAACGGATCTGAATTTGGATTAGACCTACGAGCAAGAGAAGTAACAGCCCCTCAGAAATTCCGAGGGGCTTTTTTAATATCTAAAACAGTGATGCACGAGCTATATAAGTTACATACAAAAAGGTATGTTTAGTGTTTCATTCCACCGCCATGTCCGCCGCCAGGATTGCCCATGGCATTGACAGGCATCTTCACCTCTACTTCACCTGCTTTGGCAAACTTGAGTTTGACCGGAACGGTTTGACCACCGGCTAATGGTGCTTTGATATTCATGAACATGAGATGCAAACCACCTGGCTTTAATTCCACTGAGCCACCTGCTGGCACAGGAATATCTTTAACCTGGCGCATCCTCATCACGTTACCTTCCATCGCCATTTCATGCAACTGCACTTCCCCAGCAACTGGAGAGCTCGCAGAAATGAGTTGATCGGCAGCACCTTTATTTTCAATCTTCATAAAGCCGCCAGCGACTTGCTGCCCTGGGACTGTGGCGCGGGTATAAGCGTTTTCAATCTGAACACTTCCCACCTTGGCATTTTGTGCTTGGACCACACCAGCCAAACCAAAACCTGCTGCAGCAACTAATAATGCATTTAATAATGTATTGCGTTTCATTTTTATATTCTCCTAGTTAAATTCAAATTCTGGTCTACAGCTTTGGTTCATCTCATCAATCATTCTTATTAAACCAACTACTTAACTGAGAAAAATTCATCGAGCCAGTCTTCCTAATCGCCTTACCATTTCTATCAACCAAAATTGTCATGGGCGTCTCCCCCCTCCATTTGGGATCAATCTCATAGCGTAATCTCTCATCAAATACTGAATTGATATAGTAGTTCTTTGCTTCACTAAGGTTTGCCTTAGCGAGCATCTTTTGAATCATGTCAGGAGAAACATCATCAACTTGAACAAAGATAATGTTGGCTTTCTTATTAGCAGCAACAAACTTTCCCCATTGAGGCATCTCCTTTACACAAGGAGCGCAAGTTACCCCCCAGAAATGAATAGCTATTGGAGAGCCATTAGTAGCTTTTATGATTGAAGCCCAATCCCCGCTCTGGTATGGCTTTAGCACTCCAGTATCAGCTATTGATATGCTTATTGCAGCGAACATCATCGCAAATGCAAATATCAATCTATTCATTATTTTTTCCTAACTCGATTAGCTGGTAACCATTGATGCGCGTTAACCAGGACAGATAGACTTTCCCCTGCTGTGAAATAAGTAGCGGATGATCTGAGTAACCAGATGTTTCGAAAATCGCCCTAGGAACTGACCATTTGCCACCGTCATCCTGAGAGCGCTTCATATAAACAGTAGAAACACTTCCATTAAATTCTTTCCATACTAAGTAAATATTCCGACCAAGAGCCAAAAGGTATGGTCTAGATACATTTGCCCCATCAGCGCCAACCCTTACAGGCTTAGAGTAACTTCGACCCTGATTGACTGAATTCGCATAAAAAACTCCAGAGCGTCTTTCACCTTGCGTGAACCAAGCCACGTGCATTTTTCCGGCACTAGAAATAGCAATAGTTGGCCCATGATGAGGGCATGCATCCGTCCGCCATTGATCATCGGAGACACGTCGAATCGGCTCGGCACCCTTTGGGGACACAATCTGGGTAGCATGATCTCTGATGCCACCAGGGAAGATTGCCCTATAAATAATTGCAGTCTCTCCAGCGGAACTCAATGCGGTCCCTATGCGGCAACACTCACAACTATTTTCATTGGCAATACGCTCAACCCCAAATGTCTTGCCAGCATCAGTAGAAAAGGAATAGGCGATCGACCCCCCTAATCTTTTTTCCCCTGCTTGCTTAGCTGCAGAGACAAGACGTTTATCAACCCATGCGATAAAAATAGAGTTATCAGGACCAATTAACGCCGATGGAAAGCGCTGACTGGATCCATCCTCAATCAAAGATTTTGGGGTTGAAAAGGTGACGCCCTCATCGCTAGAGTGTGAAGTATTAATCTGAGCATTCCAATTGGAATCCTTGAAAAAGGCATATGCCAGAAAAATATTTCCATTTGAATCGGAAACGATTTGTGGTCGAGCATCACTTCCAGAATCAAGCAACTTTCCATGTTCAGCAATTTTTACAGCGGGGCTAAACGTTTTTCCTAAATCATCAGACTTGGCGAACGAAACAACCCCGCCGCCAGTCCAAGCTAGAAGCAACTTACCATCACTACCTATAAATGGCGTTGCAGCACTCGCACAATCCAAGCCTGACCCGTTGCATGATGAAGAGGACTTGGCAGACTTACTCATCCCGGAATGGGATGAGTGGCCCATTTGAGCAATAGCCAGATCAATCCCGCCCCATACCAAGAGACTCAGAATTAAAACCTTGGCCACGTCAGGTAGCTTGAAATGAAGTGATTTTTTTATTGTTATCAAAATGTTATCCGACCACCAACGGTGATTGTTTGAGGCTGACCAGCTATGTATTGAGAGCCGGAACCAAATGTTACGTAATTACGGTTCAATAAGTTCACGGCACTCAAGTAAACAGTTGCATTTGGAGTTACCTCGTAGTTAGCTCTTGCACCCACTACAGCATATGCCGGTATTGGCGAAGTATGAGCCGTGTCATACCAAGAATTTCCAATATAACGCACTGAGGCCGTCAAACTTGCCTTTGGTACCGGGAAATATGTAAGACTTGCACTACCCATATTTCTGGGTGTTCCAGCAATCTGAACGCCAGTTGGGTTCAATGCCTGACTAATTGCCCCATAGGTGGAAGTTAATACAGCCTTGGTGAGCGTATACCCTAAATCTGTTGCCCATTTAGAGCTAATGTCATAGTGAGCCTGTAACTCTAAACCAGTACTTCTTAACGACTGATCATTACTATAGGATTTTGCCCCAGCCGAGCATACTGGCGCGCATGTACTTGCGATTTGAGCGCTTGTCATAGTGTACGTAGCAATAGCATTTGTTACATTTGCATTAAATCCAGTTACCTGTATAAAACCAGATCTCCATCGGTAATCAGATCCAATCTCATAACCAGTCATATTTTCTGGGGTTAGCAGTGGATTATTGCTGACATAACTAGAACCTGAGCCATAACTACGTATGGAATTGTTAAGTCCAGGCGCATGGAATGCTTGATAAGCAGCAGCCCTGAAATCTAACTCCCTAGAGGCGCGATATAAAAGACCTAAATTTGGACTGAATTTTGTTTTAGATTGATTAGGAACGGCCGTACTTACCTGCGCTCCGCCAACTGCTTGAGTGTAATTGGTGGGGATCTGACTAGTCCAGTTATCAACCCTAGCTGAAAGAGTTGCTTGCAGTGGAATGGTTTTAAGATTTGACTTAAGTTGCCCCAATACGCCTAAAAAGTTTTGCGTGCCCTCCGCAACAACCTGAGAAGTCATTACGCCTAATTTACTGGTTTGTAAATTTGCATTGCCGGGAGAGTTATAGTTATTTTGAAAGTTGGATGCTGATAACTGCTTTACATCTGCACTTAAAATAAGCTGGTCGATCACTGTATTTTGAAAGTTATTCGTATATTGAGCTGATCCCCCAACTTGGTAGTAGGGGTTATGAAAAGTAGCATTAATATATGGGCTATTTGAGGCTACATTTTGCTGCTGCAAAGTGGTGTTCTCATAGAAAGCATTAACCTGAACTTGCTCGCTTGAATTCAACCTTGTAGTAGCGCCTCCGGAAAGCGTTGTTTCATTGGTGGATTTCCTCGCAAAGTTATAACCCCCAACAGGCAGGTTGGACATTGAATGAAGTCCGAAATTAAAGAAGCCATCAGTATCCCGATTCACTTTTAATGTCCCCTGCAATCGATAGTTAGCACTTTCAGCGCTCTCATTCCCCATTCCACGCTTAATGGCAGCTGGCGAAGCCGGGGAAATTGATGCGATATTTTGGTAACCCTCGGTGCTAAAGTAATCAGCAGAAGCTCTCAACTTGAAGGAGTCACTTATTGAAAATTCTTTTGATACGGCTGCCGTCCCAGTTGCGTAAGATCCAATACTTCCCGACACCTCGCCCTTGTTATCGCTGATGGGCTTGGTGGTAATGTTGATCACACCGCCCATACCCATATTTCCATAAAGACTAGAAGCCCCGCCGCGGATAAACTCGACATCCTGGATTGCTGACATTGGCACTAAATTCCACTGTACGGTCCCATACATCGCATCATTAGCAGGCACACCATCAATCAGAACTAAAGTTCTCGCATTCCCCAAGCCTCGGACATTAATACTTTGTCCGGTTGGGTCTTTTTGATAATAAGGTTGATCATTTAAAAATACGCTTGTCTGGTTCTTGAGTATCTGATCAATCGTTTGCTCGGGAGCAATTTCCAACTCCTCCTTAGTCAAGATTGTCGTATTTTGAGTCATATCCTTGAGGGTAGTACCTGATTTTGTGGCAGATACCACCATATCAGCCAGCTTCTGATCGTAATCAGGTGGTGGTGCAATTTGAGCCTGAGCGCCACTAGATATCAACATTGATCCAAATAGCATACCAATGCATGCACTAATTTTCTTTTGCTTTAATAACATTTAATTCTCCACGCAGGACTGCGGCAACATGGTGTTGCCTATCGCATAGCGAGGCTATGCCCTAATTAATAAATTAGGCTTGTGAAGGAGGTGCTGCTGAAGGGGGTATTACCCAAACAGCAAGAGGTTTGGGAGATTGATAGAAGAGCTGTGGCAGCAAAGCAAGTGATTGCGGCGCTTGGAATGTGAGATTGGTATTAAATGCTGGCGTGATGGGCGTATGGGAGATGCAATACGGGCATGGCTGAACAGATTCAGCTAATTCCGTTTGCTCAGGGCTCTGAACGCTCATTTGAGACTTGGTTCCATCTGCCGCACAAATCTCCATGGCAAAACCTTGCCCATGCTTTGCGAGCGATACCGCTTGAGAAACTGCTGGTGCAAGCGCACTCATCGTAATTGCCAAAGCAGCAATCCAGTGAATGAGACGGTTTTTGGAGAAATTCATATTGGGGATGATTTTATCGGAATTTTTCTGAAATATAAAAAAGGGGCTTACGCCCCCTCTTTTTGCTCAATACACTCTTGAACTTAAGCTGCAGCCATCTTTTTCTTACCGATAAACTTGCTAATTAAAGGCCAGAACAGCAATAACAAAGCTAATGCTGTAATCGCGCCAACTAAATAGTTAGAGAAGAAGATATCCACGCTACCCTGAGACATCAACATGGACTGACGGAATGAATCTTCCGCGCGGTCACCCAATACCAAGGCCAGAACCATTGGCGCCATTGGGTAATCGAGTTTTTTGAAGAGATAACCCAGAATGCCGAAGCCCATCATCAACCAAACGTCGAACATGGCATTGTGGACGGTATAAGCACCTACCGCACAAATCACAATAATGACTGGCGCAATGATTGAGAAAGGAATTCTCAAGATAGAGGCAAACAATGGGACGCAAGTTAAGACCACAAACAAGCCTGCCAAGTTACCCAAGTACATACTAGCAATCAAGCCCCAAACAAAATCTGGCTTCTCTACGAAGAGCAATGGACCAGGTTGCAAGCCCCAGATCAACAAGCCACCAAGTAATACCGCCGCTGTTGGTGAGCCTGGGATACCGAGAGACAACATTGGCAGAAGAGCCGCAGTACCAGCAGCGTGAGCCGCTGTTTCTGGAGCAACAATACCTTCCATTTTTCCAGTACCAAACTTATCGCCTTCCTTAGATACGCGCTTAGCAACGCCATACGCCATAAAGGAAGCTGGAGTAGCTCCGCCTGGGGTGATACCCATCCAGCAACCAATCAAGCAGCTGCGTAATGAAGTAGCCCAGTACTTAGGCAACTGCTTCCAAGTTTCCCAAACTACTTTAGCGCGAATCTTGGCAGCTGCACCTTTGAATGCAAGGCCCTCCTCCATAGACAGCAAGATCTCACCAATACCAAATAAACCGATCACAGCAATCAAGAAGTCAAAGCCACGCATCAACTCTGGATTACCAAAAGTGAGGCGTAATTGCCCTGTAACAGTATCCATACCAACCGTTGCTAAGGCAAAGCCAAGCATCATGGCAGAAATAGTTTTAAACGGCGATCCCTTATTCATACCCACGAAACTACAGAAGGTAAGTAAGTAAACCGCGAAGAACTCCGGCGGCCCAAATTGGAGGGCAAACTTAGCGACCAACGGCGCTAAGAAAGTAATCATCACAATTGCAAAGAACGCGCCAATAAATGAGGAAGTAAATGCTGCGGTTA
>JBIISV010000066.1:0-9748 GCA_044340835.1 Polynucleobacter sp. | reverse complement strand
CCCACTGTCCAGAGCCTAGCTGATGTAAGGGCGCAGAATCTGGATCAGAGCCAGCATAGCGTGTCACCATTTGTAATTGCTGGACCGGCACGTAAAGGGTGGCATCTTTCGCATAGACCAGGTGCAAGAATTCTTCAAAAATAGGTTCTTCTTTGGATGGTGCCAAATTCAGAAGTACTAAACCTTGGTAACGCCCAATTCCGTGATCTGAATGAACGACTGGATCACCGATCTTGAGTTCTGATAAGTCCTTGAACAGCATGTCTGGATCAGCGCTCTGACTCTCTTTGCCTTTACGTCGCTGACGTGCTGTCGCAGTAAAGAGTTCGGCTTCAGTAACTACGATAAGATTTTCAGATGGCCAGGTAAAGCCATTAAAGAGTTGGGCTGTGACGAGGCCAAAAAGAGCATCACTCTTAATAAAATCTGCAACACCTTCAAAGCCTTCAGGCTTTAAGGGGTAGAGTGGTCTGCCGTTTAGACCTACAGCGGAATTACTCTCTTCGAATAGCTGGCGAATAGATTCTTTTCTTCCATTGCTGTCACTGCAGATAAGCACCCGAATTTTTTCTTGCGCAACAAGAGTGCGAAGCCGATTGATAGGATCTGTATCGCGTCGATGAACGGCAAGATCCGGCACAGCTAAAAATTGTGGCACCTCTTTTTTTGTTTCTTTATCCGCATCTTTATCTAATGCTAAACGTGCAAAGGGTTTGGCTGCAGTAAAGAATTGATCTACATCGAGAAATAGCTCAGATGGAGAAAGAATGGGTCGATCAAGATCATGCTTTAAGAATTCATACCTGGAAAGCGTGTCTTTCCAAAAACTCTTAATAGACTCTTCAATATCGCCGCTACTTACAATCCAAACAGGATCACCTGATCGCGGGAAGTAATCAAAGACAGAGGATGACTCCTCAAAAAAGAGGGGTAGATAGGATTCAATGCCGGCACTCGGAATCCCTAGATTGGCATCTTTATAAATAGAGCAACGTGTTGGGTCACCTTCAAACACTTCGCGCCATCTGCCGCGAAAGGCAGTGCGTGAAGCATCATCAAATGGAAACTCATGACCTGGGAGAAGGCGTACTTCCTTGACCGGATAAAGGCTGCGCTGGGTATCAGGATCAAACGCTCTAATTTGTTCAATCTCATCACCAAAGAGGTCCAGGCGATAGGGTAGGCCAGAGCCCATTGGAAAGAGGTCGATCAATCCACCGCGAATACTGTATTCGCCTGGACGCATGACGGCACTTACAGGATCATAGCCCGCTTGTTGAAGTTGAAGTTTTAGTGCTGCATCGTTAAGTTTGTCACCCTGTCTAAAGAAAAAAGTGTGCCCGGATAGAAAGTTTGGTGGGCCAAGTCTTTGCAGTGCAGTCGTAATGGGCACCAACACAATATCGCAACTACCGTTGAGTAATTCATAGAGGGTTGCTAAGCGCTCTGAGACTAAATCCTGATGCGGGGAAAAATGGTCATACGGCAAAATCTCCCAATCAGGCAGTAAACGCGTTTTGAGTTGCGGCGCAAAAGCGGGGATTTCCTCTGAAAGGCGTTGGGCTTCTTGGGCCTGGGCGCAAAAAATTACCATGACTGAAAACTCAGAGCGATAGCGCAGGGCTGATTGGGCTATTAAAGCGGCATCTGCAGAGCCAACTAGCCCTGAAAAGGTAAAGCGCTGCCCAGCCCGTGGTGCAGGTATGGGGTGCGCTAGTTTTAATGCATCAGACATCTGCGCTCATTATAGAATCAGGTATGCAAGCTGGAATTCAATCTTTACCTTCACTACCTCAATGTCATGCTTTGTTGCCTACAGCGGGCACTGGATCAAGGCTGGGTGGAGTTTTACCAAAGCAGTTTCAGGCCTTAGCTGGTAAGCCAATGTTGGCTTATGCCCTGGAGGCCTTTATTGAGACCCCCGAGATTGCCTCGATTTGGGTGGGTGTGAGCCCTGGTTTTATTGATAACCCCATCCTTAAGTCGCTAGCAGGAAAATCTCCCGTCATCCGTTTTCTCCCAAGCGGCGGGCCTACCCGCCAAGAAACCGTCAGAAATACCCTGGCTGCCATGCTCAAAGCTGGCATTCCTGAGCATGATTGGGTCTTAGTACATGATGCTGCCCGCCCAGGCATAACGCCTTCGCTCATTCAAAAACTGATTGGCGTTATTGCCAAAGCAGGAGAAGGTGGTTTATTGGCAATGCCATTGGCTGATACCTTAAAGATGGCAGAGGCAAACTCCTCCATTGCAGGGACTCCAACGCGAGCATTAAAAACTATTTCTCGTGAACGACTATGGCAAGCCCAGACCCCACAGATGTTTGGCTTAAGGTGCCTGCATGATGCAATTGAGGAAGGTATCCGCTTGGAGGCTGATATCACCGATGAAGCCAGTGCAATGGAGCTTGCTGGCATAAGCCCGCTATTAGTAGAGGGGGCAACACGCAACTTCAAAGTAACCCATCCTGCAGATTGGGATTTGATGCAAACCATTTTGCAGTCTTCCGCTCTGTAAACCCATCCGATAACAACACTAAATCCATGATCTCAAGCGTCCCTCACATTCCTCATTTTCGTATTGGCCAAGGGTATGACGTCCATGCCTTAGTTGCCGATCGCAATTTAATCTTAGGTGGCGTTCACGTTCCAAATGACAAGGGCTTGCTAGGCCACTCTGATGCGGATGTTTTATTACATGCTTTAACGGATGCCCTTTTAGGTGCTGCCGGCTTAAATGATATTGGCCAGCTTTTCCCGGATACAGATCCCCAATTCAAGGATATGGATAGCCGTATTTTGCTCAGAGCCGCCTTACAAAAAGTACAGGCTGCAGGTTTTCAGGTGGGTAATGTCGATGCAACCATTATTTGCCAAAAGCCTAAATTAGCCCCTTTTTTGCCTGATATGGTCCGCAATATTGCAGCCGATCTAGCTATCACACCCAGCCACGTCAACCTCAAAGCCAAAACGAACGAATCCTTGGGGCATCTTGGCCGAGGCGAGGGTATTGCTGTCCATGCCGTTGCTTTGTTGTACAAGGCTTAAATATTATCTATAACTGCTAAGCATTGTAGAATTGTGGTCTTTAGAGTGAAGTCTAGCTCGGTAGCGTTTGCGGAATTCACGCGAGGATGGCGAAATTGGTAGACGCACCAGGTTTAGGTCCTGACGCCAGCAATGGTGTGGGGGTTCGAGTCCCCCTCCTCGCACCACAAGATAGCTACTTGGCTTGGGCTTCATATATTCTGATTTTCAAATAAGAGACGAGAATGGCTGTGCAGATAGAAAATTTAGGTCAGTTAGACCGCAAAGTGACCTTAGAGTTCGCTCGTGCCGATTTGGCTAAGGCAAGAGAAGCCCGTTTGGCTAAATTGGGAAAGACCATGAAGATGCCGGGTTTCCGTCCGGGCAAAGTACCCAAGAACATGGTTGAAAAGCAGTATGGCATGCAAGTCGATTTCGAGATGCAGTTTGATAAAGCCTCAGAACTGTTCTATGACCTAGCTAAAAATGAAAAAATCTTGTTAGCTGGTCAGCCACGTCTTGACCCAAAAAGCGAATTAGACGCCGAGAAAATTGTGTTCGAAGCTTACTTTGAAGTTTTGCCTGAGGTGAAAATGGGCGATTTTAGTAAAGCTGAAGTGACTAAGTACGCCACGGATATTTCAGATGCAGAGATCGATCGCGCCTTAGATGTATTGCGTAAACAACAAGTGCACTACCATCCACGTGGTGTGGCTGGAGAGCATGGTGATGGCGGTGCCAATACAGCTGCTCAAGCTGGCGACCAAGTTGTGATCGATTTCGTAGGCAAGATCGATGGTGTTGAGTTTGCTGGTGGTAAGGCAGATAACTTTGAATATGTGCTTGGTGAAGGCAGGATGCTTCCAGAATTTGAGGCTGCAACTTTAGGCCTCAAAGCCGGTGAGAGCAAGACTTTCGCCTTGAACTTCCCAGCTGATTATCACGGCAAAGATGTTGCTGGCAAAACTGCTGACTTCACCATTACTGTTAAGTCAGTGAATTGGGCTCATTTGCCAGTAGTTGATGATGCTTTTGCCTTGTCATTAGGCGTTACCGAAGGTGGCGTGGCAAAGATGCGTGCAGAAGTTAAGGAGAATTTAGATCGCGAAACAAAACGTCGCATTACCTCTCTACTGAAAGGCGAGGTAATGGATAAACTCAACAGTATTTGTGAGTTAGATACACCCAAGTCTTTGGTTGCTCAAGAGCAAGAGCGTTTAATTGAGTCTGCGCGCCAAGACTTGATACAGCGTGGTATTCCTAATGCTAAAGATGCACCCATCCCTGCCGAGATGTTTGCTGAGCAAGCTGCCAAAAGAGTTCGCCTTGGTTTGATTTTGAGTGATCTAGTTAAGCAGCAAAATTTGGCTGCGACTGCAGATCAAATCAAAGCGGAGATTGATGAGCAAGCTGCTACCTACGAAGATCCAAAAGAAGTAGTGCGTTGGTTCTACAGCAATCCAAGCCGCATCAAAGATATTGAGAACGTGGTTCTTGAGGACAACGTCATTAAGTACTTCACCTCACAAGCTAAAGTGATTGATAAGGTCATTACTTTTGAAGAGCTTAGCAAGCTCAGCTAAGCTTAACTAAGTTACAGAATTTACTAAATAAAGGTCCGATCATATGAACCAGAATCATTTCCAGTCTGAGAATTTAGAGCCCAAAGGTTTGGGTTTAGTTCCAATGGTGATTGAAACCTCTGGTCGAGGTGAGAGGGCTTATGACATTTACTCTCGCTTATTAAGAGAGCGTGTCGTTTTTTTGGTTGGCGAAGTGAATGATCAAACCGCAAACCTAGTGATTGCTCAGTTACTTTTTCTCGAGAGTGAAAACCCAGATAAAGAAATTTCTTTGTATATCAACTCTCCAGGCGGTTCTGTATCAGCAGGATTGGCAATCTACGACACCATGCAATTCATCAAGCCACACGTGAGTACCTTGTGTATGGGCATGGCAGCCAGTATGGGCGCCTTTTTATTATGTGCTGGCGAAAAAGGGAAACGTTATGCTTTGCCTAATTCGCGTGTAATGATTCATCAACCCTTAGGCGGTGCGCGTGGTCAAGCTTCTGATATTGAAATTCAAGCTCGAGAAATTTTATACTTGCGTGAGCGATTGAATAAAATTTTGTCTGATCGCACTGGTCAAACGATTGATACCATTGCTAAAGATACTGATCGAGATAACTTTATGTCTGCTGAGCAGGCACAAGAGTATGGCTTGATCGATAAAGTAATCGATAAGCGCCCTTAATCTAGCACTAACATCTAAATCTACCTTGAGCGATACAAACAACTCCAATAGCACAGATAAAGTTCTGTATTGCTCTTTTTGTGGCAAGAGCCAGCATGAGGTTAAGAAGCTTATTGCTGGGCCATCTGTATTTATATGTGATGAGTGCATCGACCTTTGCACTGACATTATTCAAGAGGAGCTTTCAAAGCTTCCTAAGGCAGATGGCGATGATTCATTGCCAACACCTCATGAGATTCGAGAGAATCTAGATCAGTATGTGATTGGTCAAGACCATGCTAAGAAGACTTTAGCGGTAGCGGTATACAACCATTACAAGCGCTTACAGTATTTACCTATACCAAAAAAAGCTAAGTTGGATAAAGATGGTAAGGCTGTAGATGTTAGCGATAAAAATACAGACAAAAAAGAATCTAAAGCACCTGCTAAGGCAATAGTTGATGGCGTTGAACTAGCTAAAAGTAACATCTTACTCATCGGTCCAACTGGCTCTGGTAAAACTTTATTAGCTCAGACTTTAGCGCGCATGCTCGATGTGCCATTTGTGATGGCAGATGCAACAACATTAACTGAAGCAGGTTATGTTGGTGAGGATGTTGAAAATATTATTCAAAAGTTACTGCAAGCTTGTGACTACAACGTAGAAAAAGCGCAGCGTGGAATTGTATACATTGATGAGATTGACAAGATTTCTCGTAAGTCGGATAACCCATCTATTACACGTGATGTATCCGGTGAGGGTGTTCAGCAGGCCTTATTGAAGCTAGTTGAAGGCACAATGGCTTCTGTTCCTCCTCAAGGTGGTCGCAAGCATCCTAATCAAGATTTCTTGCAAGTTGATACAACTAACATCCTGTTCATCTGTGGCGGTGCATTTGATGGTTTAGAAAAAGTCATTCAACAACGAACGGCAAAGACTGGTATTGGTTTCAATGCTACGGTGCCTGGCAAAGATGACCGCGGAGTCAGCGACCTTCTCATTGAGGTGGAGCCGGAGGATTTAATTAAGTTTGGACTCATTCCAGAGTTGATTGGTCGTTTGCCAGTAGTTGCAACCTTGGCGCAACTTGATGAGCCTGCCTTAATTCAGATCTTGACTGAACCAAAAAATGCATTAGTTAAGCAGTATCAAGCATTATTGACAATGGAAGGCTCTGAGTTGGAAGTTCGCCCAGCAGCCTTATCTGCCATTGCTAAAAAGGCAATTGCCCGCAAGACCGGTGCACGTGGTCTGCGCTCTATCCTTGAAGGCTCACTGATGGATGTGATGTATGACCTGCCATCATTGAAGAATGTTCAAAAGGTAGTGATTGACGAAAGCACTATAGCTGATGGTGGAAAACCCATTCTGGTCTACAAACAAAGTGACGAATCTACAGAAAAGAGTAAAAAAGCCTAATTTTTAGTGGTTTTTGGTATTTTCATAGGGTTTTTGCTCACTATTCGCCTATTTCCCCCTTGTTTTTCATTGGGCGGCTCCCATATAGGTAGTATCCTATTCCTAATGAATGTCCGTATCTAGTGGTGCGACATTTTTTAGAGATTTTTACGGAACGACTATTTTGGAGGAATTGCCCTATGCCCGGCCACTTATTACTACCCTCTGAGCCTATTCTGCTACCACTTCTCCCGTTAAGGGATGTGGTTGTCTTTCCTCATATGGTGATCCCCTTATTTGTGGGTCGTCCTAAATCAATTAAAGCCCTAGAAGCCGCCATGGAAACTGGCAAAAATGTACTTTTAGTAGCCCAAAAGACCGCAGCCAAGGATGAGCCTGGTGTAGATGACCTCTATGGGGTTGGTTGTATTGCCAATATCCTACAAATGCTAAAGTTGCCTGATGGCACTGTAAAAGTATTAGTGGAAGGCGTTCAACGTGCCCAAGTGAGTCAAATTGAAGATAGCCAAGGCTATTTTGGGTGCGAAGCCACGCCCACGACAATGTCTACTTTAGATGCACACGAGACAGAGGCATTGCGTCGGGCCATCATGGCGCAATTTGATCAGTATGTGAAGTTGAATAAGAAAGTCCCGCAAGAGATTTTGTCTTCCTTGGGAGGGATTGATGATCCTAGTCGCCTTGCCGATACGATTTGCGCACACTTACCGGTCAAACTTGAGCAAAAGCAACGTTTGCTGGAGATGATCGATGTGGTGCAGCGTTTAGAAAGCCTCTTAGCCGATCTCGAGAGCGAAATTGATATCTTGCAAGTTGAGAAGCGCATTCGTGGACGCGTGAAGCGTCAGATGGAAAAAAGTCAGCGCGAGTACTACTTAAACGAGCAGGTAAAAGCGATTCAAAAAGAATTGGGTGAGGGTGAAGAAGGTGCCGATCTTGAAGAGCTTGAGAAGCGTATCAAGGCTGCTCGTATGCCTAAGGAGGCATTAAAGAAGGCTGAATCTGAGCTGAAGAAGCTTAAGCTGATGTCACCGATGTCTGCGGAAGCTACAGTGATTCGTAACTTCATTGATACCTTAGTAAATCTCCCCTGGAAGAAAAAAACCAAGATTAATAATGATTTGACTAATGCTGAAAAAGTATTAGATGAAGATCATTACGGTCTTGATAAAGTCAAAGAACGGATTTTAGAGTATCTCGCAGTCCAGCAACGCGTTGATCGCGTTAAGGCCCCAATCCTTTGTTTAGTTGGCCCTCCAGGCGTTGGTAAAACGTCTCTTGGCCAATCTATTGCTCGCGCAACAAATCGTAAGTTTGTGCGTATGGCTTTAGGTGGCGTGCGTGATGAGTCAGAAATTCGTGGCCATCGTCGCACTTATATTGGTTCGATGCCTGGAAAGATTCTATCTAGCCTCACAAAAGTTGGCGTACGCAATCCATTATTTCTCCTCGACGAGGTAGATAAGATGGGCATGGATTTCCGTGGAGATCCAGCTAGCGCCTTATTAGAGGTTCTCGATCCAGAGCAGAACCATACCTTCCAAGATCACTACGTTGAGGTTGATTTTGATTTATCGGATGTGATGTTTGTTGCCACTTCTAATTCTTTAAATATTCCTGGCCCACTTTTAGATCGTCTAGAAATTATTCGCCTTGCTGGATACACGGAGGATGAGAAGACTAGCATTGCCACTAATTATTTAATTCCTAAGCAGATTAAAAATAATGGCCTGAAAAAAGATGAGCTGAAGATTGAGGAAAGTGCAGTGCGCAGCATGATTCGCTACTACACTCGCGAGGCCGGCGTTCGTTCCCTAGAGAGAGAAATTAGTAAGATTTGTCGTAAGGTGGTGAAGTTACTACTTCTAAAGAAAGAGGCGGCTCCAGTAACGGTTAATGCTGACAACTTGGAGAAGTTTCTGTCTGTTCGGATGTACGATTTTGGTCTTGCTGCAAAAGAGAATCAAGTTGGCCAGGTAACCGGTTTAGCTTGGACTGAGGTGGGTGGAGATCTGTTGACGATTGAGGCAGCAGTAATGCCGGGTAAAGGTGTCATTACGCGTACTGGCTCTATTGGTGATGTCATGAAGGAGTCCGTAGAGGCAGCAAAAACCGTTGTGCGCTCAAGGGCTAGAGCACTTGGTATTGCTGATGAGGCGTTTGAGAAGAAGGATATTCATATCCATTTTCCGGATGGTGCAACTCCGAAAGATGGACCATCTGCTGGTATTGCCATTACTACCGCCTTGGTCTCAGTTTTCACTGGTATTCCAATTCGCTCGGATGTGGCAATGACTGGTGAGATTACTTTACGCGGTGAAGTTTTGCCAATTGGTGGCTTAAAAGAGAAGTTGCTAGCAGCGCATCGTGGTGGAATTAAGTTAGCCTTGATTCCAGAAGAGAACGTCAAGGACTTAATCGATATTCCAGATAACATCAAGAATGCAATTGAAATCCTACCGGTCCGTTGGATTGATAAAGTACTTGAGCTTGCCTTAGAACGAAAACCGGTTGCCTTACCAGATCTCACTCCTGAGGAGCTTGCAAAACAGACCGCAGAAGCGAGTAAGGTCAGCGAAAAGATTCCTTCTGGAGAGGTGCTCAAGCATTGATGTGCAAGCTTATTTGAGGGATTTTGAATCAGATTTGACTGTTACTTTTAATCATTTTTGATGAAGAATCTCTCTTTTACCCTCACTCTAGGTTACAATGTCGTCTGTATTAATTTGGGGCGCTTAGCTCAGATGGTAGAGCGTCTGCCTTACACGCAGAATGTCGGCGGTTCGATCCCGTCAGCGCCCACCAGTTTCCCCAATCGCAGTGGACCCTTTATCTGGCTTTCTAGCTTATCTAGACTTCACGCCTAGTACACTCACATCATTGACTTTATTTTTGAGCGATTAATTCATGTTTGATTCCGTACGTAAGCACCAAAAAATTCTGCAATTTGTGCTTTTGCTATTTATCGTCCCATCCTTTGCTTTGTTTGGGATTTCGAGTTACTCCGAGTTTATGGATAAAGAGACCGACATTGTTAAAGTCAATGGCAAGCCTATTACGGCGCAAG
>JBIISV010000065.1:0-9945 GCA_044340835.1 Polynucleobacter sp. | reverse complement strand
AAGTTCGACATTCCTTGCGCACCAGTTCTCTCGATGAAAGAGTTGGCTGCTTCACCTGACCTACGTAAGAGCGGTTCAATCGTTGAAGTGGATCACAAGGTTCGTGGTAAGTATTTGACAATCGGTAGCCCAATCAAGTTTTCTGATTTGGAAATCGAAGTGAAGCCGTCTCCAGTGCTAGGTGAGCATACTGATGAAGTATTGTCTGATCTTGGCTATAACGCGGACGACATTGCTAAATTGCATGCAGCAAAAGCAGTTTAAGTTTAATAACGATAAATATCCGCATTAGCTTGAGGGCGCTCCTAGTGGGCGCCTTTTTTCATTTCCGTTTGCTCGATATTTTTGATGGGCGCCCACCCAAAGTATTTCTGATCTGAACGGTCAGTTTAAGATCGAAAAATGGGGCTTAACCCCCTTTTCGGGGTGAAATAAGCTGAATTCGGAGTGGCTGTTTTCAGCAATAATGCCTCGCTGGTAAAATTGGAGTAATTCAAAATTTCAATCTTATTAGGACTTTAATCATGGCAAAAGCATTAGAGGGGGTGAAAATCCTCGACTTTACGCACGTTCAATCGGGCCCAACTTGTACTCAGTTGCTCGCTTGGTTTGGTGCCGATGTAATCAAAGTGGAAAAATCGGGCGAGGGTGACGCAACTCGGGGTCAGTTGCGTGATATACCGGATGCCGATAGTTTGTATTTCACCATGTTGAACCATAACAAGCGTTCGATTACTGTCAATACTAAAACGCCGCGCGGCAAAGCAATTCTTGAGCGTCTCATCAAAGAGTGTGATGTGCTCGTGGAGAACTTTGCTCCTGGCGCATTAGATCGCATGGGGTTTTCTTGGGAGCGTATTCAAGAACTGAATCCGATGATGATTTTGGCTTCGGTTAAAGGCTTTGGGCCTGGCCCCTACGAGGATTGCAAGGTTTATGAAAACGTTGCACAGTGCGCCGGTGGTTCAGCATCGACCACTGGTTTTGATGACGGTCCTCCGATGGTAACTGGTGCACAAATTGGAGACAGCGGTACGGGCCTGCATTTGGCATTAGGTATTGTGACCGCACTCTATCAGCGCACCCACTCTGGCCGTGGCCAAAAAGTGTTAGCAGCCATGCAAGATGCGGTATTGAACTTATGTCGTGTGAAGTTGCGCGATCAGCAGCGCCTAGAGCGCGTTGGTCTAATGCAAGAATATCCCCAGTTTCCGAATGGAGAGTTTGGTGATGCTGTGCCTCGTGCAGGAAATGCCTCTGGTGGTGGGCAACCGGGCTGGATTGTTAAATGTAAAGGCTGGGAGACCGATCCAAATGCCTATATGTATGTGATTATTCAAGCTCCAGTTTGGGAGGCGGTTTGCAAGGTAATTGGTCGCGAGGATTGGATTACTGATGTGAGATTTGCATCCCCTATGGCGCGATTACCGCACTTGATGGAAATTTTCAGTGAAATTGAAAAGTGGACTATGACGATGAATAAGTTTGAAGTCATGGACATTTTGAATAAATACGATATTCCTTGCGGTCCGATTCTGTCTATGAAAGAAATTGCTGAAGAGCCGGCATTGCGTGCTACCGGAACGGTTGTTGAGGTAGATCATCCTATTCGTGGCAAGTATCTGACTGTTGGTAACCCAATCAAGTTGTCGGATAGCCCAACTGACGTTACTCGCTCTCCATTATTGGGTGAGCATACCGATGAGATTCTCAGTGAGCTTGGCTTTACTACCGATGAATTAATTTCTCTTCGCCATGATAAGGTGATCTAAAGTGCGGGTTGCGTTGATTGGAAGTGCGGATTTTGGCAAAGCCACTTTAGATGCTTTTTTAGATCGCGGTGATGAAGTAGTTGCTGTTTTTTGTCCGCCAGATAACCCAAAATCAACTAAGCCTGAGGTCCTCAAAGAAGCTGCTATTGCAAGGGGTTTGAGCCCTTTGCAATTTGCCTCTCTCAAAGGACCTGAAGCAGCCCAGGCGATGCTTGATAGCAAAGCTGATATCTGCGTCATGGCTTATGTACTTCAGTTTGTGCCACAAGCACTTTGCAAGATTCCAAAGCATGGAACCATTCAGTACCATCCATCACTTTTACCAAAATATCGCGGCCCTAGCGCAATTAATTGGGCGATTGCATTGGGTGAAGAGAAGACTGGCCTCACGATCTTTCGGCCATCCGATGGTTTGGACGAAGGCGAAATCATTTTGCAAAAAGAGGTGGCTATCGGGTCTGATGACACTCTGGGTAAAGTTTATTTTGATCACTTGTTTCCATTAGGTGTGAAAGCCTTGCTTGAAGCTGCTGATCTGGTGGCCGCCAATCAACATCAAGAGCTTGTGCAAGATGAGTCACAGGCAAACTATGAAGGTTGGTTTGGAGTTGATGCTGCTCGAATTCATTGGGCAAGCCACATTACTCAAATCTATAACTTAATCCGAGCCTCTAATCCTGCGCCTGGTGCGTGGACCATGTTTGGTGAGCAAAAGGTGCAGTTCTATGATTGCCATAAGCATGTAGTAGCTACCTTTGGTGCTGTTAAAGGCAAGCCTGGAGAGATCACTCAAATGACTTTGGATTCATTCTTTGTCGCCTGTCATGGTGGACAAATCGAAGTCTTGAAGGCCAAGGGTGCTGCTGGAAAAATAACTGGCGCTCAATTGGCTAAAGAGTTGAACCTGGAAGTGGGGCAGTTCTTCACTTTGTAAGTCAAACCTTTAGTTTGGTGGGTAATCAACCTGGAGGTGCTGGTTCTAAATGAAAATAGTTATTAGACCTTTATGAATAAAAAAACCATTCAAATAATCACTTCAATAAGTGTCTTGCTCGTTTCAGCATCATTTGCTAACGCAGCAGAAGACCTCAGTCCTATACCCAAGGTTTCAGATGCATGGCGTTTTGAAGTCACGCCGTATCTTTGGGCGCCAGGCATTCGAGGGACTCTCGGTTTAGATAGTGGCCTTGCTAAGTCTGCAGAATTTTCAAGTAGCAATGTCGTAAGCGCCCTCAAATCGGGTGGCATGATATCTGCTGAGGCACATCATGGTAGTTGGGGTGTGATGGGCGATTTAATGTCTGCCACATTACAAAAAACGGGGTCGATCCCCGTTCAAGGTGGATCTGAGACTCTTGGTAATAAGATCACTCTTCAACAGACTATACTCACCGGCCTTGCAACCTACACTGTTGCTAATACAAATGAGGCTTATGTAGATGCATTGCTGGGCGTGAGAGCAATCAACGTTACAGCTACTGTTAATCTAAACATAGTCGGCACATCTGACAGGGCATCAGTCTCTAAGGCTATCTCCACCGCAGATCCTGTTATTGGAGCAAAAGGCCGCTATCGCATTGCAGACACTGCTTGGTATGTGCCGTTCTATGGAGATATCGGTAGCGGTGGTGGTACTACAAACTTAACTTGGCAGGCTATGGCTGGGCTTGGTAAAACATTTGGTAGCCTGGTTGATGTTTCCTTAACTTATCGCGCTTTGTATTACGATATGAAAGAGGGTGGTGTTTTGCAAAAAACGACTATGCTTGGCCCTCAATTAGCTGCGACATTTAAGTTCTAATCTGGAATTAGATCTCTAGGTTATCAATCAAACGTGTCTTACCTAACTTTGCAGCCGTGAGAATCACGAGCGGCTCTCCAGCCTGAAGACTTTCATTGGAAGCTGGCGCTAAATCAGCTTGCTTGCGAATCGCGATGTAATCAGGTTGCCAGCCACGTACTATAAGCATCTCAATAGCTATCTTTTCGATTTCTGCGAGTGAGGATGTGTTGCGTTCGTTTAAATCAAGCACTCGCTCACGAACTTCTTTAAGTGCTTTTTGAAGTTCTGGTGCTTCAGCGCGCTCTTCTATCGAGAGGTAGCCATTACGTGAGGAGAGTGCGAGGCCATCTTCAGCGCGAATCGTTTCTCCTGGAATGATGTCAACTGGTAGTGCAAATTGTTTAGCCATTTGACGAATGATCATTAGTTGTTGGTAATCTTTTTTACCAAACACGGCAACTTTGGGTTGTACGCAAGACAGCAGCTTGAGTACTACCGTACAAACCCCTTTAAAGAAGCCGGGACGGAATTCACCCTCAAGGATGTCGCCTAACTGCTGTGGTGGATCTACACGGTATTCTTGGGGCTGCGGATACAGATCGCGCTCAGTTGGTGCAAACAAGATGTACACCCCCTCTTTTTCTAGCTTATCAATATCGGCCTGCATTGTGCGCGGGTAGCTATCAAAATCCTCATTTGGACCAAACTGCAGACGGTTAACAAAGATACTAGCTACTACCGGGTCACCATGTTGTCTAGCAAGGCGCATCAGTGATAAGTGGCCCTCATGGAGGTTGCCCATGGTTGGCACAAAAGAAGCGCGATTTTGTCCACGCAGGTGGTCACGTAACTCTTGTATATCGCTAATAATTTTCATGCAACAGGGGTGTAGGCGAGTCGCACGTAGATTGGTGCATATGGCTCTGCCTGAGTGATTTCTACTAAGGCCTCACGTGAGAGCTCTAGCATCGCAATGAAATTGACAATTACTACTGGAATGCCTTTACCAGACTTAATCGCATCTTCAAAGAGTTCACCGAATTCTACAAAGCGGCTGTTCTGTAAGCGACGCAAAATCCGGGTCATAAAATCACGGACTGATAACTCTTCTCGAGTAATGGTGTGATGTTGATTCAGCTTAGCGCGGTGCAGCACATCACGCCAGGCCATATGTAGATCATCTTGATTGACATCAGGCCAAGTTACTGCAACAGTAGTGTCAACGTAACCATGGGCGATTTGAAAATCGCGACCTTGCTGTGGAATTTGATCGAGCTCTTGTGCAGCCAATTTCATGCGCTCGTATTCTAGGAGTCGACGAACGAGTTCTGCGCGGGGATCCTCAACCTCTTCATCACTATCCGCCTTCTTCATTGGTAATAGCATGCGAGACTTAATTTCAATCAACATCGCTGCCATTAAAAGATATTCAGCGGCGAGTTCTAAATTGGTATGACGGATTTGATCGATATAGCTCAGATATTGCTGAGTTACCTGCGCCATCGGAATATCAAGTACGTTGAAGTTTTGTTTTCGAATCAGATAAAGCAAAAGATCTAAGGGGCCTTCAAATGCCTCTAGAAAAACTTCTAGTGCATCAGGCGGAATGTAGAGATCGGTTGGGAGCTTAAAAAGTGGCTCACCATAGAGTTTTGCGAATGCAGCAGACATTCCATCGGTAACCGATGGGGTGCTATCAAGCAAATTGGATTGAGCGCCTGGCTCAGCGCCCAGCTCAGTCATTCGAATAAACGTAAGCGCGCTGCTTTAACTTGGCTTCCTTAGCGCGACGCTGATCTTCGGTAGTCAGAGGCTCTTTATCCCATAGCAGTGCACGACCCGCTTGCTGGCCGGCTTCGAGGTGCGGTTGCTCAGATTTGAGCTCTTCTAAAAACTGGGTGAATTCGGATGTATATCTAGCCATCACATTTCCTAAAATTCTCAATTAATACAATAACTTACAAAAATAACTAGCCAATAACCATTTGCCTAGCCCATCATTATTAACGATTTCTCCTATGAGCCCGTCGTCTTTTTGACTAATTCCCAGAAAAACACTCATTTAGGGGTCTTTTTAGAGGTTTGCAGCTAATAAAGCCTCAATTTGAGGCGCCTCAACGCGGGTCATGAGGTGTTTATAGGGTTTGATTGGATTTTGGCTGGAGAGCGGCGTTTTAACGTCATTCCAGCTCATGCATGGTACCGAGAGGAACTCTTCAACACCAGCAGTAACTTGGGGTAAGACAGGCTTGAGGTAGAGGCTAAGTAGGCGGAATGCCTCTAAGGTGACACTACAGACTCGCTGTAAATCAGCTTCACGCTCAGGATCTTTGGCAATTTCCCAGGGCTTATTTTCATCAACAAAAGCATTGACCTTGTCGGCTAGCTCCATGATGGTGCGCAATGCCTTCGCGTACTCGCGTGCCTCATAGAGCTCAGCAATTTTTTCACTGGCTAAAGCAATTTCGGTGAGCAGTGGGTTCTTCATTGCTTCATCAGAAACAACGCCACCAAAACGCTTTACTAAAAAGCCAGCACTGCGACTCGCAATATTGATGTACTTGCCTAGTAGATCGCTATTAACTCGAGCAACAAAGTCTTGAAGATTTAAATCTAAATCCTCCATGCTGTCATTGAGCTTAGTTGCAAAGTAGTAACGGAACCATTCTGGATTGAATCCAGACTCAATGACGCTATGTGCAGAAATCAAAGTGCCACGTGATTTACTCATCTTCTCGCCATCAACTGTCAGAAAGCCATGAGCAAATACATTGGTTGGTGTGCGATAGCCTGCGAAGTGCAGCGTTGCTGGCCAAAAGAGGGTATGGAAATACAGAATATCTTTACCGATAAAGTGGTACTGCTCGGTAGTTGTATCCGGTCTAACCCATTCCTCAAAGTTCATGCCCTTAGCCTGGCAGTAATTGAGGAAGCTGGCGTAATAGCCAATTGGTGCATCAAGCCATACATAGAAATATTTACCAGGTGCGTCTGGGATTTCAAAGCCAAAATAGGGGGCGTCACGTGAGATATCCCAGTCACCAAGCTTACTCTCACCAGGCTGTCCAACCCACTCTTTCATCTTGTTACGAGCTTCGGGTTGAAGCGGCGTTTTTACTTGAGTCCACTCACGCAAGAACGTTTCGCAACGAGGATCGGATAACTTAAAGAAGTAATGGTCGGAAACTTTTTTAATCGGTGTCGCACCGCTCACTACTGAGAACGGGTTTTTTAAATCGGTTGGCGAGTAGGTAGCACCGCACTTTTCGCAAGAGTCGCCATATTGATCTTTAGCACCACACTTGGGGCACTCGCCTTTAATAAAGCGATCTGGTAAGAACATTTCTTTAACGGGATCGTACGCTTGCTCAATGGCACGTTTTTCAATGAGTCCCGCATCGCGGAGTTTAAGGTAGATGCTCTGTGAGAGGGTTTCATTCTCAGGGCTATCGGTAGTGTAGTAATTGTCGAAAGAGATTAGGAAGTCATCAAAGTCGCGCTTATGCTCTTTCCAAACATTGGCAATGAGTTCCTTAGGAGTGAGTCCCTCTTTTTCAGCGCGTAGCATGATAGGTGTGCCATGAGTATCATCGGCGCCAACGTAATGGACTTCATGACCACGCATTCTTTGGAAGCGAACCCAAATATCAGTCTGGACATACTCCACCAAATGACCAATATGAATCTGGCCATTGGCATAAGGTAAGGCAGAGGTAACTAGCAGGCGACGTTTGGAGCTACTCATGAAAAGCGGACTTAAATAAAAAATTTCAACCAAGGGAACACCAGATTATGAGGCTTGGACCCTTACTTCAGCACTAATTTTAGTCTGCGGTTAAAGTTAACTCCGATTTGAACC
The DNA here is from genome assembly GCA_044340835.1 of Polynucleobacter sp. GTDB lineage: Bacteria > Pseudomonadota > Gammaproteobacteria > Burkholderiales > Burkholderiaceae > Polynucleobacter. The sequence goes on along the minus strand of JBIISV010000065.1, from coordinate 2,531 downwards.
TATTAAAGAGACGTTTTATGGTCCTCCCTCACAATATTGAGCTGTCAAATGCCTCCGTGCCATTGGTGCACGAGGTACAGACCATGGATGAAGCGGGGCGTATCAAGACCACCTTTATTCCTGGGGAGCGCCCTTTAACCATTTATCTGGATAAACGCGAGGTCGTGACCCTGATGACCCTAGGTAGCGCCCCGGAGGCCCTCGTGCTGGGCTACCTTCGGAATCAGCGCTTGGTGGAGTCACCAGAGGATATTGCGAGCATTCAGGTGGACTGGGAGACCGATTCGGCTGCCGTGAAGACGCATCGCAGCACAGTGGATATTGATGCCTTAACCAGCAAGCGGGTGGTCACCACAGGTTGTGGTCAAGGCACGATGTTTGGCGGATTGATTGAGGAAATGTCGGAGATTCGACTCGTGGACGGTCCCCAGCTAAGCCAGGAGGCAATCTTTGCCTTGATTGATTGCATTCGGACTCACGACACCATTTATAAGAAGTCTGGCTCTGTTCATGCCTGCGCGGTTTTTGAGCGGGATGGCAATGATGGGGTTCGTCTACTGCACTTTATTGAGGATGTGGGGCGGCATAACGCAGTTGACTCTATTTCAGGGCTGATGTGGTTGGCGGATAAGCAGGGTAAGGATCTGATTTTCTTTACCACTGGGCGCCTGACCTCGGAGATGGTCATTAAAGGCGCTCAGATGGGGATCCCTTTTCTCATGACTCGCTCTGGTATGACCTTGATGGGCCTAGAGTTGGCCCGCAAAACCAACCTGACTCTGCTATCCCGTTGTTCTGGACGGCATTTTGAGATCTTCAACGCCCCTCAGAGGGTGATTTTTACCTCACCACCTGTCGCCTCGTAAATTCGTGGGCATATGGCCTGCGATGGTTTTACAATTCGGCCATGACTATTAAATCTGACCACTGGATCCGCCGCATGGGCGAGCAAGGCATGATCAGCCCATTTGAAGCTGGGCAGGTCCGCCAAGACGCTGCAGGACAAAAAATTGTGAGCTATGGCACATCAAGCTACGGCTATGACATTCGTTGCGCTGACGAGTTCAAGATCTTTACGAACATCAATAGCACCATTGTCGATCCCAAGAATTTCGATGAGCAATCATTCGTCGACTTCAGGGGGCCGGTTTGTATCATTCCGCCAAACTCTTTTGCTTTGGCAAGAACCGTTGAGTATTTCAAGATCCCTCGCAGCGTATTAACAGTCTGCGTTGGTAAGAGCACTTATGCGCGTTGTGGAATTATTGTAAATGTCACTCCTTTTGAGCCTGAGTGGGAGGGTTACGTCACCCTCGAGTTTTCCAATACCACTCCCTTGCCTGCGAAGATTTATGCCGGTGAAGGATGTGCACAAGTTCTGTTCTTTGAAAGCGATGAAGTGTGCGGTACATCGTATAAAGATCGTGGCGGCAAGTATCAAGGCCAGGTCGGCGTCACTCTGCCGAAGACTTAATCTATTTAATCGCCAGATTGGCGAATTTAAAGGCTACTCATGAAATTTCGTTTTCCAATCATCATCATTGATGAGGATTTTCGTTCTGAAAATATTTCCGGTTCGGGTATCCGCGACTTAGCTGAGGCCATTGAAACCGAGGGTATGGAAGTGATTGGCTTAACGAGCTATGGTGACCTAACGTCCTTTGCGCAGCAGGCCTCCCGTGCTTCCAGCTTTATTGTGTCGATTGATGACGAAGAGTTTGTTTCTGACTCTGAAGATCATGATTTACCTGCACTCAATAACTTACGCGCCTTCATTACAGAGGTACGTAAGCGTAATGAGGATATTCCCATCTTCCTATATGGCGAGACACGTACTTCACGTCATATGCCCAATGATATTTTGCGTGAGTTACACGGCTTTATTCATATGAATGAAGATACGCCAGAGTTTGTAGCGCGTCACATTATTCGCGAAGCCAAGGTATACCTCGATTCATTGGCGCCGCCATTCTTCCGCGCCTTGACTAATTACGCCTCTGAAGGCTCTTACTCTTGGCATTGCCCGGGACACTCTGGCGGAGTCGCTTTCTTGAAGAGCCCCGTAGGTCGCATGTTCCACCAATTCTTTGGGGAGAATATGCTGCGCGCTGACGTGTGTAACGCAGTGGAAGAATTGGGTCAGCTACTAGATCACACCGGGCCTGTATTACAAAGCGAGCGTAATGCGGCCCGCATCTTTAATGCGGATCATTTGTTCTTTGTGACAAATGGCACATCTACATCTAATAAGATTGTTTGGCACTCTACCGTAGCCCCTGGCGATGTGGTGTTAGTTGATCGTAATTGTCATAAGTCGGTGATTCATTCGATCACCATGATGGGAGCAATTCCAATCTTCCTCATGCCGACTCGTAATCATCTTGGCATTATTGGCCCGATTCCTAAGGAAGAGTTTGAGTGGAAAAATATCAAGAAGAAAATTGATGCTAACCCGTTCATCAAAAACAAGGATGTTGTGCCGCGCGTGATGACGCTGACACAAAGTACGTATGACGGCATCATCTACAACG
>JBIISV010000199.1:0-2876 GCA_044340835.1 Polynucleobacter sp. | reverse complement strand
CTGGAAACTACCATGTGATCACACATGACCATATGATCAAGATGAAAAATCAAGCCATCGTTTGTAATATTGGCCACTTTGATAATGAGATTGATGTTGCTGGTATTGAGAAGTACAAATGGGAAGAGATTAAGCCACAAGTAGATCATGTGATTTTCCCAGCAAGTAATGGTAATCCAGAGAAGCGCATCATCATCTTGGCTAAGGGCCGCTTAGTTAACTTGGGTTGCGGTACTGGACATCCTTCCTATGTGATGAGCTCTTCATTTGCAAATCAAGTGATTGCGCAGATTGAATTGTGGAATGCAGTAGGTACAAACAAGTACCCAGTAGGTGTTTACACCTTACCTAAACACCTGGATGAGAAGGTGGCTCGTTTGCAACTCAAGACGTTGAATGCACAGTTAACAGTGTTGTCTGATCAGCAAGCTTCTTATATTGGCGTAACGAAGGAAGGTCCATACAAGGCCGACCACTACCGTTATTAATCTGCTCCTTGTTAGACATTGTTCAATAGAGAAATAGAGATACGGGCCCAAGATCATGGAATTAAGCGTCGAATTCTTCCCTCCAAAAACACCCGAAGGTGAGAGTAAGTTGCATCTCGTGCGCGAGCGTTTTACTGAAACGCTCAAGCCCGCTTTTTATTCCGTGACTTTTGGTGCTGGTGGCTCTACACAATCTGGCACATTAAAAGTAGTGAGTGATATTCATGCTGCTGGTGAAGCAGTTGCTCCGCACCTATCGTGTGTTGGTAGTTCCCGTGTAAGCGTTCGTGAAATGTTGAAGCAATATCAAGCGCTGGGTATTAAAAGAATTGTGGCTTTACGCGGTGACTTACCATCTGGCATGGGTCAGTATGGTGAGTTCCATCATGCTAATGAGTTGGTGGAATTTATCCGCGCAGAAACAGGCGATTGGTTTCATATTGATGTGGCCGCTTATCCAGAAAGTCACCCCCAAGCTAAGTCACCGGCAAAAGATATTGATTTCTTCGTACAGAAGATGAAGGCTGGAGCCAATTCAGCCGTAACTCAGTATTTCTATAATAGCGATGCTTACTTTCGCTTTGTGGATGAGGCTTACGATTTAGGGGTTACTCAGCCGGTGATTGCCGGGATCATGCCGATTACCAATAGCACTCAGTTACTGCGTTTTTCTGATGCGTGTGGCGCAGAAATTCCACGCTGGATTCGTTTGCGTTTGCAATCCTATGGCGATGATACTGCTTCAATTCGAGCTTTTGGTGAAGAGGTGGTGACTGATCTTTGTGACCAACTTTTAGTGGCTGGCGCACCCGGATTACATTTTTATTCACTCAATCAGGCAGATGCTGTGCTAGCTATCGCTGATAATTTGAGTCTGAATAAGTAAGGTTTACTAAAGCGCGTAAGGATCTAATGCGGCCTTAGCTTCGAAGCCCTGACTCCGTTAAGAGTAGATCTAAGGGCTCATCATGAGTTTGAGCTTGCCATTGCGCATCATCTAATTTTTGCCAATCAAAGCCAATGCCGACACAAAGTAGATTCGGTTTTGCTCTGCGTAACTGGGCTAAGGTGCGATCAAAGTAGCCGCCCCCATATCCAAGCCGCCAATAATGTGTTTGATTGCCTACTCTCGATTCTGACCAGCCTACGCAGGGAATGAATATGCAATCTGGACTCACCAAGGGTCTACGGAGATTGTTGGGGTCAGGTTCTGGCACGCCATGGCGACTGGGTATAAGAAGGTCACCCTTTTCCCAGGTGTAAAAATCCAGATGCTTGTCCGGGCGCGCAAAAGGCAGCGCAAGGGTTTTGCCTGCATTGCTGGCAGCCCACTTCAGCAGGGCCGGCCGAAGATCAAGCTCATCTTGGATGGGGCAATACAAAGCAAGAGATTGAATCTGAGTGCTGTAGTCTGTCAGAACGTGGCCAAGACCAGTCAAAATTGCTTCTTGCGCAACGAGATAGTCTGCGCTATCTGCAAACTGCTTCCTTTGGGCCAGTAAGTCCTGTCTTAGCGATTTTGGAGAATTGCCGTGCATATCGATCATTATCAGGCGAAAATTAAGAGATATATTAAATCGATGGGGTTAAACGGTGAAAAACAGGTTTGATAGCTTGAGAGCTTGGCAAAAAACCCTGGGCAGGATTGTCTTTCTTGCCTTGCTAGCTAACGCCCCGAGCATCTTTGCAGAGAAGCCCAAAAAAACTCCTCTTGTTAAAGAAAGCAGAATTTCAGCCCTTGAAATGAGTGAGAGTGATCGTGCTTTTATTGAGTTGCGTGAAGCGGCCAAAAGAAATGATGTAGCACGAACACAGACCTTAGCGGCAAGCCTCTCCAATTATCCCTATGACGACTATGTTTCTTATTTCCGCATTAAACCCCAGCTTTTTGATAGTGCCGGTGGTGCACGGGCAGATACGAATGCAGACTCTCAGGTAATGGCTTTTCTAAATCAGTATCAAGGCGTAGCTTTGGCCGATCGGATGCGTAACGATTGGTTGCTGGTATTGGGTAAGCGAAAAGATTGGTCACGTTTTGATATCGAATACCCAAAGTTTGTTTTAGATGACGATACTCAAGTCAAGTGCTATGCGTTGCAATCGAAGTTAGCCCAAGGCGAGAATCCAACAAAGGTAGCAATTGATGCGCGTGCAATATTGTTAGAACCACGTTATTTCGGTCAGGCTTGCCAAGAATTAGTACCTACTTTAGTTAGTGCTGGAGGTATGACGCCAAGTGAAGCAAAGGCAATTGGCCGTGCTGCTAGTGAGATGGGTTTTGACACTATGGCACGTCGTTTGGGTGGCGAAGACCCGATTGCCGAGATTGTGAAGGCAGCCAAAGCAGATCCTGCAAAAGCGTTTAAAGATTTTTCACAAAATGCATCT
>JBIISV010000198.1:0-2887 GCA_044340835.1 Polynucleobacter sp. | reverse complement strand
GAGTTGAGCATCCCAACAGATTGGGAGCCTTGGCCAGGGAATACAAATGCAAATGTCATAGGAATAATCACTGAATGATGGTTGTTGTTGTATTACTGTTGCTTTAGTACTTAATCGCTACCGCGCCCCAAGCAAAGCCGCCACCCACCCCCTCTAGCAAGAGGTGTTGGCCACGCTGAATTTGACCTGATCGAACGCCCGTATCTAAAGCAAGTGGAATAGATGCAGCCGAAGTATTGCCATGCTCATGTACGGTCACGATCACTTTGTCCATCGACATACCCATCTTGCGAGCCGTACTTTCCATAATCCGAATATTGGCTTGGTGAGGCACCAGCCAGTCAATTTGTTCTGGCTTGAGATTGGCTTTTTCAAGCGCCTCATGGGCGACTTGCTCAAGCACTTTGACAGCCAACTTAAACACTGCAGGGCCATCCATCGTTAAGTAAGCAGATCCTTCAACACCGCCCTGCTTAGCCCGTCCCGGGACACACAAAATATCACGCTGGCTTCCGTCCGCATGTAATGCAGTGGCCAAAATACCTGGCTCACTTGAAGCTTCCAGCACTACCGCGCCAGCGCCATCACCAAACAAAACAGAGGTAGTGCGATCTTGAAAATCTAAAATTCGGGAGAAAGTTTCCGCGCCAAGCACCAGTACTTTTTTGTAGGTGCCGGTCCGAATAAATGCATCCGCAATCGCGAGAGCATACGTAAAGCCAGCACAGACTGCTTGCACATCAAATGCAGCGCAGTTAGTGTGTGCGCCCAACTTGTCTTGCACTACACAAGCTGTACTTGGAAAACCGCCCAAATGATCCGGTGTAGAGGTTGCCAAAATAATGAGATCAAGATCCTCTGATGTAAAACCAGCGGCTGCTAAGGCGGCTTGGGCAGCATTGACAGCCAAATCACTAGTAAGCTGATTATCTGCCGCAAAGTGACGTGCAGAAATACCGCTGCGAGTCACTATCCACTCGTCACTCGTCTCAAGACCTACCTTCGCTAAACGCTCAACGAGATCTTGGTTGGTTAAGCGCATCTCCGGAAGATAGCTTCCCGTTCCAGCCACTCTTGAGTAGGTGCTCATGATGATGTCTCCGCTACAAAAGCCTGAGCAATACGCTCTACCATGTGATTTTTTGCCGCTTCATATGCACGATCAAGTGCAAAACCAAATGCAAAACGATCTGCCGAGCCATGACTTTTAATCACACAACCACGCAACCCTAGAAGTACTGCTCCGTTGTAGCGGCGATGATCGACGCGCTTACGAACCCGCAGTAGTGGCACCATCGCGCAGATTGCCATCAATTTTGTGAGCCATGAGCGATTAAATTCTTGCTTAATCAAACCACTCATCATCTTGGCCAAGCCTTCACTTGCTTTGAGGACAACGTTCCCAACAAAGCCATCACACACTACGATATCTGTAGTGCCTTTAAAAATATCGTTACCCTCTACGTTGCCATAAAAGTTTAAATTCGTCTGACGCAATAATTCGCTAGTCTGTTTGACAACCTCATTACCCTTAATCACTTCTTCGCCAATATTGAGAAGACCAATGGATGGATTTTGTATGCCTTCAACCACCTGAACCATCACATTAGCCATCTGCGCAAACTGCACCAAGTGCATCGGCTCACAGTCAGCATTAGCACCCAAATCGAGCATCGTAGTGCCAAGACCTTTTTCATTCGGAATTGCAGTGGCGATGGCAGGACGATCAACACCCTCGAGTGTTTTGAGAATATAACGAGAGATTGCCATTAAGGCACCAGTATTGCCTGATGAAATGACGGCATCAGCCAAACCTTCTTTGACCTGTTCAATAGCTAGTCGCATCGAAGAATCTTTTTTGCGACGCAGTGCTACCTCGATAGGATCATCCATCAAGACCACTTCACTGGCGGGAATAATGTTGATACGATCAATTGGCGCTTTAGGAAATTGACTTAAAGCCTGCTTGATGAGTTCTGGATCACCAACCAAGGCAATCTTCACATCGGCATGTTTTTCAAGAAAATCACAACAAGCGGGGACAGTGACGACTATCCCGTGATCTCCGCCCATAGCATCGATAGCAAGAGTGACGCTCATAAAATCATGTATTGCTGCAAGTGGTTTTATCCAAGAAAAAAGCGGCTTTTATGTGAGCCGCTTCTATCTTTAATCGACTAAAAAGTTAGTCGTTTTTAGTTTTAACAACTTTGCGGCCACGGTAGTAACCGTTAGGTGAAATGTGGTGGCGCAAATGAGCCTCACCAGTGGTGGCTTCAACAGCCGTAGCAGGTGCGGTTAAAAAGTCGTGCGCACGGTGCATGCCACGTTTGGATGGGGATTTTTTATTCTGTTGGACGGCCATTATGAACTCCTAAGCAAGGCGATATTCTAGCATGGAAAATTGGCCAAATGCTTGGTGTTCTGGTGATAGAAACTGAAAAAACAGGCCTGATGAACTATCCTGAAATCAATTTTTCTTCATATTTTTCAATATGTTAAAGGGATTCGATGGTTTTTCGGGGGAATCAGTAAGCGCCTCACCTTCACCATAGGAAGCAGCATGGGCTTGGCAGACCCCCTCTGGATGCTTTGGAATTAAGGGTAAAGACAGCAGGATTTCATCCTCAATTAGCCCTAAAAGGTCAAAATGCTGGCTCGCCACCAAAGGTTCTTGTTGGTCATCCTCCATGGGAAAGGCGTCCGCCTCCGCTTCAGAGGCTACCATGACAAATCGACTCTCTTGAGCCAAGTCCAAGCCGCAATCCTGCAAACAGATCTGGCAAACCAGGTGAATGCGCCCTTTTAGGCTTAATTCCAGAATTTGTTGAGGCTCAGAGCCCGGCGAATCCGCAAAATGGGTCTTTATTTGCCAATGAAAGCCATC
>JBIISV010000064.1:0-10170 GCA_044340835.1 Polynucleobacter sp. | reverse complement strand
TGAGTCGATATCACGCAAAATCTGGCGCGCCTCTTCTTGCTGCTCATCAGATAATAATTTGCTACGCATTAAGAATGACAAAGCACGACGGGTATCCATCACATTACGACGAATACGTCCGTTCGTATCTTCTTCCTTGGCAATGGTTTCCAGCACTTCTTCTGCATCATTATCAGTAATTTCATCTTGCAGAACGCGCTTACCGGCTTGTTCAAGATTTTCATAAACCTCTTCCAAGGCATCTGCAGAATACTCAGCATCAGTAGAGTACAAGTCGAGTAAAACGTCTTTCGCATTACTTACTGAGCCTGGGCGTAAACGCGCACGCAAACGCACTAAGCGGAATACCGGCAAATCTTCATCATGAATAGAAAACAAGACTTGTTTGGTCATTACGAAAGCAACACGCACGTTGCGAGAAGTTTCTTCTTCGTCCAGTAAGAAATCAGTACGAATATGGAGGTGACCATCATCGGCCTCAAAATACCGTGCAGATGCTTCTAAATCGCCCAAATCATCTAATTCAGGGAGAAGTACGCCAAAAGCCTCTTTAATCCAGAGGAGCTCTTCTTCTTCTGGATCAACCACGTCGATCCAGATAGGGTTAGAGTATTGCAACAATTCATTGCGATCTTCCACTTGCTCTTGGGAGAGGCGGCCATTTTGCAGGACGAACAAGTTGATCATGGTGAACTCCTAAGGAATGTGCGCTAGTTTATCCTATGGACATAACAGTTTGACTAAAATAAGCTTAAATCGAATGAACTCTAGCTCAAATCCTTTTATCCAACAACTCCAATATGCATGGGCTTCCCAAGGCAGTATGTTGTGTGTAGGCTTTGATCCAGATCCCAAGCGCTTACCCGCAAGATTCCAGGGTAAGCCTGAAGGAATTTATGAGTTTTGCCGCGAGATCGCAGATGCTACTGCAGATACGGTCTGCGCCTTCAAACCCCAGTTTGCTTACTTTGCGTCCCAAAGAGCTGAAGCTCAGCTCGAAAAGCTGACGCGCTACCTAAAAGATCAATATCCCCGTATTCCTGTCATCCTAGACTCAAAGCGCGGTGACGTTGGTAGCACTGCTGACCACTATGCCCTAGAGGCTTTTGAGCGCTATGGCGCAGATGCGGTCACAGTTAACCCCTATATGGGCTTTGACACCATCGAGCCCTACCTAAAGCATGCTGGCAAAGGCGTGATTATTTTGTGTCGTACTTCAAATTCTGGAGGCTCTGACCTTCAGTTCCTCAATGTTTCGCCCAATAGCGAGCCACTTTATCTCCATGTTGCCAGGCTAGCTGCGCAGGAGTGGAACACCTCAGGACAGATTAGCCTGGTTGTCGGCGCGACCTTTCCTGAAGAAATTGCTAAAGTGCGTGCCATCGTTGGTGAAATGCCTTTGCTTATTCCAGGAATTGGTACTCAGGGTGGAAATATCGACGCAACCGTAAAAGCCGGGGGTATTGCCAATAAACCCGGTACCGGGATGATCATTAATTCCTCAAGAGCGATCTTGTATGCCAGCTCAGGTGATGATTTTGCCCAGGCAGCCAGAAATGTAGCCATTACCACTAGAGATGCGATGAGAGCTGCATCCAATACTTAAAACAGCTTTACAGCAGAACTAGCGCGCCTTTACTTTCGGAGTAGGGGCTAAAGCCACCCTATCCATGTTTTCTAAAATAAAGTCTTGCCGCGTAGGGAAGTGAATCTTGGCCTTACGACAATACTGAACCTGATCAAAACATTTCGGGGCAGGTAAAGCAGATGCTAGTGCCGCAGCCTGCTCTCGATTGAGTGCAGCAGGACTGATGCCATAGTAGTGTCGCGATGCTGCACCAATACCAAAGATGCCTTCACCCCACTCTACTGAGTTGAGATAGATCTCGTAAAGACGTTGCTTAGACAGCATGGTCTCTAGCAAACCCGTGATTAACAACTCCTGCGCCTTACGAAAGTAATTTTGCTCAGAAGATAGAAATAGGTTTTTTGCCAATTGTTGGGTAATTGTGGAGCCACCACGCAAAGCAACTTTTGATTTACTGCCGCCCTGTTGATTCAGCTGTGCATTTTTAACCCAGGCTTTTTGCATATCCTCAATGCGAACCCCCATGTGCTGAAAAAAGATATCGTCTTCACTCACCAAAACAGCCCGTTTTAAGTTACCCGATATCTTGTCATAAGGAACCCAAGAGGATTGCACTAGGCAAGACCAATGTAATCCGCAGAGACGCCAACGTTCAGCACGCTGAAAGGCCGTACTAGTGGGATTAAAAGCAGACCACCACCCAATCTGAACTACAAAATAGATTTGCATGGCAATGAAACCGCCCAGCACACACTTTAGAAAGTAAGCAAGCCAGCGCATAACACTCAGTCTTAGCTTATGAAGCGCGAAGTTCCGCCAATACTGCGCGAGGGTTGATTGCTTCATTTAGGTGTGTACCGCGCCAGATTAAGAAGGCGTCTGCAGCCTGCTCTACCAACATACCCAAACCATCACTTACACGCGCACCTCTATGAAGGGCCTGTTGCATAAATGTAGTTACTTTTCCGTAAACCATATCGTAGGCAAAGGATTGGGGGATAAAAACATGGCTTGCTGCTAGATCACTCATCGGAGACTCTTCAGAGAGTCCTGCAGCTGTCGCATTAATAATGAGATCAAAAGAAGACTTAGTCTTGCTGGAATCCTCCAAATCACTCAAGGTAAGCGATTGAAGAGTCACTTGATGTGAAGTCGCAAGTGCGCCAAATGACTGAACGAGCTCATCCGCTTTTGCGCTTGATCGATTGGCAATCATCAATTCTTTTGGTGATTGCTCTAGCAATGGGCCGATTACACCACGAGCAGCACCACCCGCTCCCAGCAACAAAATTCGTGCGCCCTGAATCTGAATGCCTTGAGCCAACAGGTCTCGGACTAGACCAGCACCATCAGTATTGTCACCAAAGATTTTGCCGTTCTCTAGGTGCAAGGTATTTACCGCACCCGCCAATTGTGCGCGAGGTGTTAATACATCAGCAAATGACTGGGCATCTAACTTAAAGGGAACAGTGACATTCATACCCTTGCCACCAGCAGCAAAAAAGGATTTAGCAGCAGCAGCAAAATCACCCAGTGCAGGCTGCAAACGCCCGTAATGTAATGGTTGTTTTGACTGCTCAGCAAATCTGGCATGTATGGCAGGCGATTTGCTATGCGAGATAGGATGGCCAGCAACAGCATAGACATCTACTCCAGGAAACTGAGTAGGATCGGTATGCAAATCGTTTAAATGGGATGAATTCATATTAGCTAGAGGATAAGCGAATTTAGAATCCTAAGGACGTAACTCCAAACGATCAGAACTATCTCGCATGAACTCAAAAGTCGAAACCCAATCCAAGACATCAATTTGATTCCGCATCTCCACAGGAAAGGGTCCAAATGGGGCGGAGGCACGAATAATCGCCAAAGCTTGTCGATCTAACTCCGGATTGCCAGAGCTGCGTCCAATACTTAGGCCATCTTTGCCTTGGGCATTATTTGCAATACGTCCCTGGGCATCCACGCTCACGACAATGATCAAACTGCCATACAAGGGGCGGCCATTAGCACGCGGGAAAAAAGTACTGCCATAGGCTTCAATTTTTTGGCGCATCGCATCATAGTACTGAGCGAATACCACCGCTTTTGTACTGGCACCCGTTAAAACCTTACGTCGTGGTTCACGCCCGTTTACTTGTAAGCGTTTAGCCAACTCAGCCTCTAAAGAGTTCAGCTGCGATATCGCTTTATTTTCATCACCACTCTTACGACCACCCGATTGGGCTCGATCTGCATCTAACTTAGATAACATTTGCTTTTGTTGCTTTTCTAAAGCCTCCAGTCGAGCCTCAGAACCTAACCTTGCTCGATGGACTGCGCTAGCGTCTTGATTGGCAGTATTGCCACCCCCATGCAAATCTGCCTGAGCTAATTTATTGGCCTGCAAGGGGGCCACTTGATTACTGGCATTCACCAAGGTAACACTGAGCGGGGTATTTAAACGACGATTCTGAATCTCGCCAATCCCCCAACGAAACGACAGGAAGATGAGGTGAGCGAGAATGGAGAGCGCTATGGCATAGCCAAACGGATGACGCCGCCAGGCGCTCTCTAAATACGTCACCGATTGACTAAGCTTAGGCGGGAGTCGCATCACTCTCAGGAACTTCTGGCGTTTCTATATGGAGGATGCGGATTCCCGCACTGAGTTGCAAGAGATCAATATCAGCAATGCTCACTTCTGCACGAGTCATACGAGGATGCGTAGCAAGCTCTGGGATTGGCAAATGCAAGGGAATGGGCTCAACGCGCGACATACCTTCTTTGAGGTGCCTTACAAATATCTGTTTAGGTAACTCACCCTGAGCAATCCAACGTAAGCACCAGTATTTCTCGAGGCGATCTTGATATTCACCATAAGCTGAATAACATGCCTCAAAATCAGCGGCGATACCCATCAAAGCGGCATCTCGCGGAGGAAAGGGCGCAACCATCTTGGCAGCAACACCATGCTTAGCTATAGCTATGAGTTGCCATTGATTCACTAGATCAGAATACCGACGCAGAGGCGATGTACACCAAGCGTAATAATCTAAGCCTAAGCCCTCATGAGGGCCTGGTGTTGTCTGCATACGCGTACGTAGTGGACCCCAACCCTTTTGGGTACGGAACAGGCCAGGCAAACCCTGGTCGGCAAGCAAACGTCCAGAGGCGCTGTTGCAATAAATCATCCACTCAGCAACGATCGTATCCAAAATAGATCCTCGTTGTCGCGGCGTGATCTCCACTCTTTGTGCACCATCACTATCTTTAATATGAAAATGAAAATCTCGTGCTAAGGCATTCGGATCAATTAATCCGAGCTGCTCAGCACGCAAGCCATTGGCTACTCGCTGCTCTTGACGTCCCGCATGCAAAAGCTTAGCTGCCTTCCATAAGATACTTAATTCTTTGCGATGCGAGTAGTCAGCCGCTTCATCCGCTAGACTTTCTTCTGTCACGAGATGCTCTAATTTTTCCAAACGAAGATTGGCTACCATAGGAACCATCTCAGCACGTAATTGCAAAGAGTCTTGATCCACCACACCAGCGCTATCAATATCAACATAAATTGATAAAGCGGGACGAGCAGCGCCCTCATCTAATGAGAATTGTGCAATCACAGAATCAGGCAACATCGTAATCTTGTCACCGGGAAAATAAACCGTTGACATGCGGGTGCGTGCTACTCGATCCAAGACACCATCCTTCGCAATGACCAAACCAGGCGCCGCAATATGAATACCAATCCGATGACCGCCATCTACAAGCGCAGTAACGGACAAAGCATCATCGATTTCTGTAGTACCTGAATCATCAATTGAAAAGGCTGCCACCTCAGCTAATGGCAACTCTGAAATAAGCCCATCTAGTGTTACTTGCTCTACCTCCAAGCCCTGATCATGAGAAGCCCCATTCGGAAAATGGGCCTTCAAGAACATCCCTTGGTGATATTGTAAAGGCGAGTCAATGGCACCACAGCGGATCATCAACTGTGCAGGAGATTCACCAGATTCAGTACAGGCTGCAAGCAATGCTTTGTAGGTGGATGTATTTTTATCAGGAGAAAACAAGAGTTGATTTGCCTGGGACTTGAGCGCTTCAGGAAACACGCCGGCTACCAACTCTTTTTGCCATGCGGACTGTTGCTCTAGCTCCTTCTGCTTGCGCTCGAGCGCAGCCAAACCAGCCTGCAATTGCTCAAGGGGTGCCCGCTGAAAACGGCCCCGCCCCTTGCGTCGAAAAAATACTGGTGCGCCTTGTAAGGCAATCGCTAGAGCGGCCTGTTGCGAGATGCTGGCTTGTGACCCAAAGTACTCTTGGGCAACCTCCACCAAACCAAACTCTTCGTCAGGCGCGCAATCCCACAAAAATTGCAGATCCATCTCCTGAGATAGGGCATTTGCTTCATCCATCAGCGCTTGCGGCTCTGGCCTCTCAAAGCGTAACCAAACTTCTTTGACTTTTAACTTGATCTTCTTGCCTGATAGGCTCGTAGCCTGCCAAGACTCAGTATCTCCAGCACCCGAGGCAGACTGAACTGTGGCAACCTTGATGTCGCCACCTTCTTCGTATAAAAGATGCATGCTTAGAGGGAGATCCCGCCGCTGGCCTCAAGTGCAACACCATTGATATAACTTGCTTCATCGCTGGCTAAAAACAAATACACATTGGCCATTTCCTCAGGCGTACCTAAGCGGCCAAGCCAGCTGCGCTTTTCGATATCTTGTAAGATATTTTCTGGCATCGCTTTCACCATTTCAGTAGCAATAAAGCCAGGGCAAACGGCATTGACACGAATTCCTTTGGCACCTAATTCACGCGCCCAAGTCTTCGTGAAACCAATCACGCCAAACTTCGTTGCGGAATAGTTTGTTTGACCAAAGTTACCGTAAATACCAACAACACTAGAGGCATTTACAACCGCACCTTTGCCAGCTTCCAACATATGTGGCACTACGAGTTGAGTGCAATTGAAAACGCCCTTCAAATTGACATCAATTACGGTATCAAATTGCGCTTCTGTCATTTTGACTAAGCGAGCATCTTGTGTAATACCTGCATTGTTGATCAAAATATCAATCCGCCCATGGCGCTGCATGATTTGATCAACGGCCGCCTCAACGCTAGCACGATCGGTCACATTCATGACATAGGGTTCTGAACCGGGAATCAGATCCACTGCTGCCTTCACGGTATCGGGATTTACATCCGCAATCATGACCTTAGCACCCTCTTGCGCAAAGCGCTTTGCAGTAGCAAAACCAATTCCTTTAGCTCCACCAGTAATGATGGCTACTTTATCTTTTAATCTCATTTAATTACTTTGCCTTCTCTTCAATTGCAGTCAATATCTTTTGATGCACACCACCGAATCCACCATTACTCATTACCAGAATATGGTCGCCAGGCTTCGCTTCATTTGTCACTGCTTTTACCAAAGTATCCAGATCATCGAAGGCTAAGGCACGATCTTTTTCTGAAGTATTTAACGGGAATAAGACTTCCTTTAAATCCCAACCTAAAGATTCTTTGCCGGCAGTAGAGCCATAAGCAAAGATCTTATCAGCCGTTTCCAGGCTGCTAGGTAACTGCGCTTTCATAATGCCAAGCTTCATCGTATTAGATCGAGGCTCCAAGACCGCTAAAATTCTTGACTGTCCAACATGCCTGCGCAAGCCATCAACCGTAGTCGTGATTGCAGTTGGGTGATGCGCAAAGTCATCATAGACTGTGACATTGTTTGCCACACCAACCGTTTCTAGCCGACGCTTCACATTTTTGAACTCAGCCAAAGCACGGGCCGCATTCGCCGGTGAAATGCCAATGTGATTTGCAGAGGCAATGGCTGCTAAGGCATTGAGTTGATTATGGCGGCCCATGACCCCAGAGTCGCGTGCCCATTGAACGGTTGCCACCTCTTTACCTTCGTGCAACACAATGAAGCCATCTGCATCTTGAGAAATCAAGGACCAAGTATTTTGTTTATCCTGCCCAAACAGTTGCACTGGAGCCCAAGCACCTCGTGCAATGACTCTTTCTAAGGCGGGCTCTTGGCCATTTACTACCACTAGACCATTGCCCGGTACCGTACGAACTAAATGATGAAACTGCGTTTCGATGGCAGCAAGGTCTGTAAATATATCGGCGTGATCAAACTCAAGATTATTTAATAAAGCAGTACGTGGACGATAGTGAACAAACTTACTACGCTTATCAAAGAAAGCGGTATCGTACTCGTCCGCCTCGATGACGAAATATTGACTTTCACCTAAGCGAGCAGATACCGTGAAGTTCAGCGGCACACCGCCGATTAAATACCCAGGCTTGTAATCGTTAAACTCCAAAATCCAAGCCAGCATGGCAGAGGTCGTTGTTTTACCGTGAGTACCGGCAACCGCCAAGACATGTCGACCAAATAGAACTTGCTCACCCAGCCATTGCGGCCCAGAGGTGTAAGGAAGACCTTGATTGAGAATGGCTTCCATCAGCAGATTGCCGCGAGAAACTACGTTGCCGATAACAAATAAATCTGGCATCGTCTCAAACTGTAATAATTGATCCGGCGAGAATCCCTCGATGAGTTCAATGCCCTGCGCTTCAAGTTGAGTGCTCATTGGCGGATACACGTTAGCATCACAACCAGTAACACGATGTCCGGCCTGCCGAGCGATAGCGGCAATGCCGCCCATGAAAGTACCGCAAATGCCCAAGATATGAATATGCATTGGGGAATTTTAGCTAAGGAGTAGCCATGAATCGAAGACAGTGGATGAGCATCGTGGGAATTAGCCTATTAGCACTCCTTGGAGGAATCCTGACTTCGCAGTGGATTTATAAAACCAGTCTAGCAAGTGATCCTGCAATTGAGGCTTTTTTTGCCAATCCCTGGCAAACACCTGATGGCAAATTGGTAAATACCGAAGAATGGCGTGGAAAAGTGCTGGTGGTGAACTTTTGGGCCTCCTGGTGCCCTCCCTGCGTCGAAGAAATGCCTACTTTGGATAAATTACAGGCAGAGTTCAAGAGTCAAAATGTATTATTTGTTGGCATCGGTATCGATTCACCCTCTAACATTCGTGAATTCCTGAAAAATACCCCCGTTTCCTATCCCATTGTGATTGGCGGACTTGAGGGCAGCAACTTATCAAAACAAATGGGTAATGCTCAAGGGGCCCTCCCGTATACCGTCACCATTAATGCCAACGGTAAGGCTAGTAATAGTAAATTAGGGAAGATAAGCGAAGATGAGCTGAGAAATGCTATTAAATCGGCTTTATAAGCGATTTTATTGAATTTTATTTTTAACTATCCTCATTTAAACAGCCTATTTTTTGCTAAATTGACACCAAAAGCCCTATAAAAACAGTCTATTGATACGTTTTTTTCAGGCTTTACTGTCGATTGCAGAGGTATACTTTGCACTAACTGCTGAAGACTATTCATTGAGAATTCAATAGCTTTGTAGAAAAGCCTTACTCACTCAATTAATCCTAACTGCCTCTAAAAATATCGATCTATGTCGAAAAATACATTAATTCTTGTAATTCAAGGGCCTAATCTCAATTTGCTAGGAACCCGTGAGCCAGAGGTTTATGGCAAAACTACACTAGAAGATATTCATGTAAAGCTTGGCACAATCGCCAAGTCGCATGCTGTTGATCTATCGACTTTTCAAAGTAATCATGAGGGCGAGCTGATTGATCGGATCCAGCAAGCCAAACACGATGGGGTGGACTTCATCATCATCAATCCAGGCGCCTTTACCCATACCAGCGTTGCCTTACGTGACGCTCTAGCCGGAGTTGCCATTCCATTTACTGAAGTGCATCTATCCAACATTCATCAACGTGAAGAGTTTCGTAAACACTCCTACCTGTCTGATATCGCCACAGGTGTGATCTGTGGACTAGGGGCAATTGGCTATGAACTGGCCCTACAAGCCGCTATTGCACGCTTACAAAAATAACGATTCATCAAGTATTTAAAAGAGGAAGTCTTTCCATGGATTTAAGAAAACTAAAAACCCTAATCGACCTCGTTTCTGAATCAGGTATCTCTGAATTGGAAGTAAACGAAGGTGAAGACCGTGTTCGCATTGTGAATGCTGGATCTACAGCTCCTGCCGGTCAAGTGGTCTTTACCAATCCAGCACCTGTTCAAGCTTTACAAGCTGCACCTTCGGCCGCAGTCCCAGCTCCTTCGGCCCCAACAGCTGAGGCAAGCTCAGCAGAAACGGGTTTTGTTGCCCGCTCACCCATGGTAGGTACTTTCTATCGCGCACCAAACCCTGAGTCTCCCGATTTCGTCAAAGTAGGCGATACAGTCAGAGTTGGTCAAACACTCTGCATTATTGAAGCCATGAAGCTTCTCAATGAGATTGAATCTGAACAAGCTGGTGTTATTAAGCAAATTCTGTGTGAGAACGGTCAAGGCGTTGAGTTTGATCAGCCCCTGTTCATCATCGCTTAATGAATCCCAAGCTACCCCTCTCTAGATACATCCCAATTCACCGTTACTTAACTCAGAGCGGATATGTTCGATAAGATTCTGATTGCCAATCGCGGAGAAATCGCTCTTCGCATCCAACGTGCATGCCG
>JBIISV010000197.1:0-2978 GCA_044340835.1 Polynucleobacter sp. | reverse complement strand
AACGTGACCATCACAGTAAAACTCATCGCCCCAATTGCGATGGAAGAAGGTTTACGTTTTGCGATCCGCGAAGGTGGCCGTACTGTTGGCGCCG
Source organism: Polynucleobacter sp. (assembly GCA_044340835.1). Taxonomy (GTDB): domain Bacteria; phylum Pseudomonadota; class Gammaproteobacteria; order Burkholderiales; family Burkholderiaceae; genus Polynucleobacter. Next base: position 2,884 of record JBIISV010000197.1, on the reverse strand, counting down.
GCGTGGTTGCAAAGATTTTGGCTTAAGTAGCAATTTGTAATGAGTTTTTATAAAGGGGTGTAGCTCAATTGGCAGAGCGTTGGTCTCCAAAACCAAAGGTTGGGGGTTCGATGCCCTCCGCCCCTGCCACGATTTGAACTGAAAGTAATATGTCACAAAACACTGCAAGTCACGCTGAAGAAAAAAGTAGCAGCTGGATCTCTGGTCTCGCGGCACTTATTGTCGTTGCCGCCCTGGTGCTTTACTACGTGCTCGGCGATCAATCTTTATTGCTAAGGCTTGCAGTCCTGTTTGGTGGCATTGCAGCAGCAGTTTTAATTGTGGCGATTTCACCGGATGGGCGTCGTTTTATAGCCTATGCAAAAGATTCTTGGTATGAGGTAAAAAAGGTTGTTTGGCCAACTCGTAAAGAGACAAGCCAAATGACTCTAGTCGTATTTGGCTTTGTCCTGATCATGTCGCTTTTTTTGTGGCTTGCAGACAAATTAATTGAATGGCTAGTTTTTTCAGTCTTTCTGGGCTGGAAGTGAGTAAGAAAAATGATTGATTCTGAATTGGTTTCAAACCCACAAGCTACTGGCAACATGCGCTGGTACGTGATACATGCTTATTCAGGCATGGAAAAAAGTGTCAAAAAAGGCTTAGAAGAGCGCATTGGCCGCTCAGGCATGGCTGAGAAATTTGGTCGCATTTTGGTTCCATCCGAAGAGGTTGTTGAAATCAAATCTGGCACAAAATCAGTTTCTGAGCGCCGCTTCTTTCCAGGATATGTCCTGATCGAGATGGAAATGACAGATGAAAGCTGGCATTTGGTGAAAAATACCCCAAAAGTGACTGGTTTCGTTGGTGGCGTTCGCAATCGCCCAAGTCCAATTTCGACTGCTGAAGTGGCAAAAATCATGGATCAAATGCAGGCTGGGGTTGATAAACCCAAGCCTAAGACCCTGTTTGAAGTCGGCGAAATCGTACGAGTTAAAGAAGGCCCATTTGTTGATTTCAACGGAAACATTGAAGAAGTCAATTACGAGAAGTCAAGATTGCGCGTTTCTGTTACAATTTTTGGCCGCGGTACCCCAGTTGAGCTGGAGTTCGGCCAAGTAGAAAAGATGTAAAAACAAGGACTTAGTCCGGATTTAGTAGTTAAGTGGTTAGCAATAACCGAGGAGCGGAGCTAGAAAGCCAAAAACTAGCGAAGCGTTTACTCAACAGCGGTCTTTCCTAATGAGGTTAGGCGCGCTTTAAGGAGCACACATGGCAAAGAAGATTATTGGATTTATCAAACTGCAGATTCCTGCAGGTAAAGCAAATCCATCACCACCCGTAGGTCCAGCATTGGGTCAGCGCGGTCTTAACATTATGGAATTCTGTAAGGCGTTTAATGCTCAAACTCAGAGCATGGAACCTGGCCTGCCAATTCCAGTCGTGATTACAGCGTTTGCTGATAAGAGCTTCACATTTATCATGAAGACTCCTCCAGCAACCATCATGATTAAGAAGGCTGCGAAGATCGAAAAAGGATCACCACGTCCCCATACCGATAAGGTAGGAAAAATTACACGTGCTCAAGCAGAAGAAATTGCTAAAGCCAAAATGCCAGATTTGACAGCCGCTGATATGGATGCGGCCGTAAGAACAATCGCTGGTAGCGCCCGCTCCATGGGCATCACTGTGGAAGGTCTCTAATCATGACTAAGTTATCTAAGCGTTTAAAAGCAATCGAATCTAAAGTAGACCGCAACAAGTTTTATGCATTGGAAGATGCATTGAATCTCGTTAAAGAGTGTGCAACTGCCAAGTTCGATGAGTCTATCGACGTTGCTGTTCAGTTGGGCATTGATGCTAAGAAGTCTGACCAGGTTGTGCGTGGCGCAGTTGTGCTTCCGGCTGGAACAGGTAAGCATGTTCGTGTAGCCGTTTTTGCACAAGGCGAAAAGGCCGAACAAGCTAAAGCTGCTGGTGCAGAGATCGTTGGCATGGAAGACCTCGCTGACCAAATTAAAGGCGGCAAAATTGATTTCGATATTTTGATCGCATCCCCAGACACAATGAAGATCGTTGGTACTTTGGGTCAAGTATTGGGCCCACGTGGTTTGATGCCGAATCCAAAGGTTGGAACTGTTACTCCTGATGTAGCAACTGCAGTCAAGAATGCAAAAGCAGGTCAAGTGCAATTCCGTGTGGACAAGGCCGGCATCGTGCATGCAAGTATTGGTCGTCGTTCATTCGAGCCAGCCGCATTGAAATCCAACTTGCTCGCATTGCTTGAGGCTTTGAATAAAGCAAAACCTCCTGCATCTAAGGGCATCTATTTAAAGAAGGTTGCTGTAAGCAGCACTATGGGTGCAGGTGTGCGTGTTGACCAAGCATCAATACAAGCCGCTCAGTAAAAAGAAATATAAGCGCTTGTAGCAAAAAGAACTTTGGGTCGACTCCCACTCTTTTGGTGAGAGTCGAACATCAAAGACCGTTGGTGAATTATTTGCTTACTCAGAAATAATTCTTAATTGTTACGAAAGTAATAGCCAGCGCAGATGGCGACCCTGAAAAGATTTCACAAGACTTTCTTGTGACAAATGATCAGACGCTGGTGTGTAACCCCAACTGGAAACGGTTGGTTTTTTAGGAGTTAAACCGTGCCTTTGAATGTACAAGACAAAAAAGCGATTGTTGCTGATGTCGGCGCTCAATTGGCTGGAGCTCAAACAGTCGTGCTCGCTGAATACCGCGGTATTCCAGTGGAGCAGTTGACAAAGCTACGTGCTAGCGCACGTGACCAAGGTGTATATCTTCGCGTTTTGAAGAACACATTGGCACGCCGTGCTGCACAAGGCACACAGTTTGAGCCTCTTGCTGATTCGATGGTTGGCCCCTTGATCTATGGCAT
>JBIISV010000063.1:0-10256 GCA_044340835.1 Polynucleobacter sp. | reverse complement strand
CTTATCAAGACCAGATGCTGTCAGCCCTTAGGCAGGTGGCTAATTGCGAAACCCTCTCTGCGGATGTTAAAGAGGTGGTTTCTAAGGCTTTAGGCAATGAGGTAAGTTAGAACAAGGCAAAATAGAGTCTAGATAGCAATAAACCCATTACGGAGAAACTCCTTTTGACCGCTTCAAGTACTTTTAATATGAATCTTCAGCAATATCTAGAAACTACCAGAGTGAAGGGCGCGGCTGTTCCCGCTGGCCTTCAAGAGTTGTTATTGGCGGTTGCTGATACCTGTACCACTTTGAGTCATGAGGTAGCTCAAGGCGCTTTGATAGGCTTATTAGGGTCTGCTGGTACTGGTAATGTCCAGGGTGAGGTTCAGCAAAAACTAGATGTCATTGCTAATGACTTATTAATTGACGGCGTTCAGGGATGTAAATCTTTAGCTGGCCTAGCTTCTGAGGAGATGGAGTTGCCGCTTCCTGTTCGGGGAACTGGTGATTACCTGCTTTTATTCGACCCACTAGACGGTTCATCCAATATTGATGTCAATGTGTCTATCGGCACTATTTTTTCTGTACTCAAGAAGCAAGATCCTTTAGCTCCATTACAAACAGCTGATTTTTTATTATCAGGACGGCATCAGGCTGCTGCAGGCTATGTTGTGTATGGCCCGCAAACGACCATGGCCTTGACGCTTGGCGATGGTGTCGTGATGTTTACTTTGAATAAAGTCACTGCTGAATTTATCTTGATTAAACATGCCGTCGAGATTGCGCATTCGACCAAAGAGTTTGCAATTAACATGTCTAATATGCGTCACTGGGCAGAGCCCGTCCGTCGCTATGTTGATGAATGCTTGGCTGGTTCTAGCGGTGAGCGTGATAAAGATTTCAATATGCGTTGGATTGCCTCTATGGTTGCAGATGTGCATCGGGTACTATCTCGTGGCGGTATCTTTATGTACCCCTGGGATCAACGTGAGCCCCATAAACCTGGCAAGTTGCGTCTGATGTATGAAGCTAACCCAATGAGCTTTTTAGTAGAGCAAGCGGGTGGCGCATCGACCAATGGTGATCAACTCATCATGGATTTGATTCCGACAGAGCTACATGAGCGCGTCTCTGTCATGCTGGGATCTAAAGAAGAGATAGAGCGTTTACAACACTACCATTCTCAGGCTTAGCACTCATAGCGAATAAAAAAGCCCAATCACAGATTGGGCTTTTTGCTTAAGGAACTCTATTTAGCCTGCAATTATTTCCTAGGGTTGGGTTTTCTCTTTGAGGTAGGCCAGTGATTCTTCTACTTGGTCAATGAGGATGAGGCAGATATCGCCAGGGGATAAATCATTAAGCGCGGTATCAATCGCTAAAAATTCACCAGTAATTTCTTTAACTTGTTTCGCTTTTTTAGTACCCACTAAGCCTTCTTGTAGAAGTTTGAGTACTTCACCATCTTCACGGCCGCGTTGACATTGATCTTGATAGAGGATGACGTTATCAAAGCTATTGCCTAAGATACGCGTTAGATCACGAATATCTTCGTCGCGACGATCGCCGGCACCACTAATGACTACATGACTCTTTTTGGGTTTCATTGCTTCAATTGCACTTGCTAGGGCGCGCATTGCATCAGGGTTATGGCCGTAGTCAGCTACGACCGTAGCACCCTTGTGTTGGAACTGATTAAATCGTCCCGGCACCGTATTGGCCGAGCTCTCAAATGATTGCAGTCCAAGGGCAATTTTTTCAGTATCCAGACCTAAGGCCCAGGCTGCACCAATAGATGCCATCGCATTTTCTACTTGAAATCCCAGAATAGCATTCTGGGTGAATGGAATTTCGCTGACTGGGAAGCGGAAAAGCACACGAGACCCTTTGGAGCAGATGATGTAAGCGCCATCAAAGTAAATCACTTTTTTGTTTTTAGCACGATGCGCAGCTATCACGGGGTGATGTTGGTTCTGCGCAAAGAAAATGACTCTACCAGAACAGACATCGCCCATCTTCACAACAATTGGATCGGCGGCATTCAGAACTGCTGCACCAGTTGGCGCTACATTTTGAACTACAACCCTTTTGAGAATTGCTAAATCCTCAACGCTGGCAATGTAATTCAAGCCCAGGTGGTCACCTTCGCCGATATTGGTGACGACAGCAACCTCGCAGCGGTCAAAGCCTAAACCCTCTCGTAGCATTCCGCCACGGGCAGTCTCTAGAACAGCCGCATCTACATCAGGATGCATTAGGACATTACGAGCACTCTTTGGCCCACTGCAATCTCCTGAATCAATTAAGCGATGGTTGACATATACGCCATCGGTGGTTGTCATGCCAACACGTAATCCAGTCTCATTGAGCAAATGAGAGATGAGTCGAACGGTAGTTGTTTTGCCATTAGTGCCCGTGACTGCAACAACCGGAATGCGGCCATCCTCGCCAAGGGGATACATCATGTTGATAATATCTTCACCCACAGGACGGCTCTTACCAAAGGAGGGTTTAAGATGCATGCGTAAGCCTGGCGCTGCATTGACTTCAACAATGCCGCCACCTTGTGTTTCTAAGGGTTTGTAGATTGCTTCACATAGAATGTCTACACCAGCGATGTCCAGCCCAATCATTTGTGCAGCAGCGATAGCGCTGGCAGCAACATCAGGATGGACATCGTCCGTCACATCCGTGGCTGTACCGCCAGTACTCAGGTTTGCATTATTACGTAACAGAATGCGCTCACCTGTTTTAGGAATATATTGCGGGCTCAAGCCATTGCTGGCTAAATGCGCAAGAGCAATATCATCAAAACGAATCTTTGTTAATGCAGTTGCATGGCCATCGCCACGCAATGGATTTTTATTTTCTAGTTCGACAAGCTCGGTAATGCTCAGCTTGCCATCACCAACAACTTGCGCGGGTTCACGACGTGCGGCTGCTGAAAGGCGGTTACCCACAACCAGCAGTCGATAGTCAGCTCCAGGTAGGTAGCGCTCAACAATCGTTTTGCGCCCAAAGGCTTGTGCCACTTCAAAGCCAGCACGTACTTCCGCTTCAGTTTGGATATTAGCAACAACACCTTTACCTTGATTACCATCTTTTGGCTTGAGGACAATTGGGCCGCCAATATTTTGAGCTGCGCGCCAGGCATCATCAGCAGTAGTAACCACTTCACCGATTGGAACGGATACCCCTGCGGCTGCTAATAAATTCTTGGTCAGCTCTTTATCTTGAGCAATGGATTCTGCAATGGCGCTGGTGTCACTAGTCTCAGCCGCCTGAATGCGTTTTTGTTTGCTACCCCAACCAAACTGCACCATGCTACCCTCAGTCATGCGGCGGTAAGGGATGTTTCTTTGTGCGGCAGCATCCACAATGGATCCGGTGCTTGGACCTAGGCGAACATCTTCATATAAAGCCTCTAACTCTGAAAGGGCGGCGGCAAGATCAAACGGCACATCATTGAGGGTCGCTTGAATGAGTGCAAATGCGAAATCAAAGGCCATGCGACCTACTACTTCTTCGGTGTACTCGAGCACCACTTGGTAGACGCCTACTTCAATTGTTTGAACAGTGCGACTAAAGGTAACTGGGCAGCCTGCTTGTGACTGAAGGCCTAGCGCAGCATGCTCAAGCGCATGTGCTAAGGACAGGATTTCATTATGACCACCGCGACGCATACTTCCTAATTGAGGAAAGCGTTCACGGATCTTATTTTCAAATTGCGGAATGGAGTCGATTGAACGCTCAAATTCCTCACAAGAAATAATGGCTTCTAGGGCGGTATGACGACTCCATAAATTGGGGCCACGCAACATGCGAATCCGGGTAATTTCCAATTAAGCCCCTACTGAAATAATAGCGTCGGAAACGAAAGTTTCAACACCAGCTTCGATCACATTAAATGGAATATCCAAGGCCCAAGCAGCTCCAATGGCGGCAGATAGGCTTAAGTGTGGAGCCCATTCTGAGGATGTATGTTTTACCGTTGCAGGAATTGGAATAATTCTTTTTTCTTCTTTGCCCTGCTTGAGGGTAATAGAGTCTGAGCTCACAATGATTGTGCGACCATTTTTTTCTTGGTGCTCAGCAATCACTGCAGAGGACGAATCCTGAGAGAAATACATGACCTCGCCTTTGCTCAGCTCAGCCATTTTTACAATCATAGGATCATCTGCGTTCAGTACACAGGTGCCAGTGGGTAACACTACATCTACTTGAGTGCGAATGACGTTAAAGAGCTGGTCTTCATCGCAGATATTGTGCTGCGGAAAGAGTTGTAGTGGATCAATATTTAAGACGATGCCAACCTGACATTGATCATAGGCTAGGCCTTCTAATAACAGAGAGGCGTTATCACTTTCGATAACGGCCACTTCAATCGCTCTATTTTGTAAAGTACGTCGAGCATTTTCCCAGATGGAGGAGGAGGTGCGCTTAATGGTGCGATTGCCAAAGTAGAGGCCATTACTAGTTGAAAGCCCAACATGCATGTTGGTGAGTCTGATGAAATGGGCGACCATTTCAGCGACGATGGTTCTGCCGGAGTTACCACTAATGCCGATGATGGGGATGCGGAAATCATAGCCCGGAGGAAATAAATGATTGGCAATTTCTTCGCCAACGGGTTGAGCTTTGCCGCTAGCTGGTTTTAAGTGCATCAGTAAACCAGGACCAGCATTTACTTCCACGATGGCGGCATTCTGGCCTTCCAGAGGCTTGCTGATGTCTTGTGCAACCAGATCAATGCCAGCGATTTCTAATCCAACAACCCGAGCAGCTAAAGCAACTTGCATGGCCACATCAGGGTGTACTAGTTCAGTAACATCAAAGGCAACGTTACCATTGCTTTGAATCAATACTTTTTGATCGGGCGTTGGAATGCTCGAGCCAGTTAGCTTCTGCCGCGCAAGTTCGAGCTCGACTGCAGAATCAATGCGAACGAGATTGAGTGGATTTTCTTCAGAGTTACCGCGACGTGGATCAGAGTTGATCTGAATCTCAATCAGCTCTTGGACTGAATGTTTGCCATCACCTGTAACCCAAACAGTTTCACCTTTAGCGGCAGCCACTACTTTATTACCAACGACTAACAGCCGATGTTCATCGCCAATGATATGGCGCTCAACAAGCACTTCACTACCTTCATTGATGGCAACGGCATAAGCTGCTTCAATTTCTTGCTGGGTGTATAGATTGATGAATACGCCGCGACCATGATTGCCATCAATCGGTTTTACAACCACCGGCAGGCCAATATCTTGTGCTGCTTCCCAAGCATCATCCGGGCTAGTGACTGTGCGACCTTCCGGTGTTGGCACACCAGCGCTAGATAGCAGGCTCTTAGTAAGATCTTTGTCACGAGAAATGGTTTCGGCAATTGCGCTTGTTTGGTCGGTCTCTGCAGTCCAGATACGTCGTTGTTTGGAGCCGTATCCCAGTTGCACTAAGTTGCCACTAGAAAGTCGGATATGAGGAATTTCTCGGGCAGTAGCGGCATTGACAATACAGGCTGTACTCGGGCCTAGACACAGGTCATCGCTTAGTTCGCGAAGGTCTTCAATGATTTGAGTTCTTTGCTCAATGGCGTCGCCATTATCTTTAATCAAGGTAAGCAAAAGATCGCGCGCATGAGTGAAGGCTTTTAAAGTCACAGCTTCTTCAGTGGCGCTCACAATCACTTTGTAAACACCCCGACCACCACCGTCACGAGCCCTACCAAAACCTCCTGCAATGCCGGCTAGATTTTGAAGCTCAATAGTGAGATGTTCAAGAATATGTCCGGGCCAAGTGCCTTCTTCAACCCGTTTTAGGAATCCTCCCGGCTCGCCATAGCTACAACGATGCTCATGAAGACTGGGGAGACATTTGCATAGACGATCGTAAAAACCGGGAATGAGGTCTGAGGGATAGTCTTCAAGATCCCCAATATCGATCAAAACCTCAAGTGCTGGGTTATAGCTCCACATATTGGGGCCACGAAGATGCCTGTGACTGAGGATCTCAATGGTTTTATCTAGTAATTGGGGCATATGTGGAATAGGTAGTCTTGCTGTCACCTCAGAAGATGAGGGCGGGGATGTCTCAGACTATCTCTCTAGTTTTAATAATTATTCAAAAATCCGCAAAATTAGCAAAATTGCCCAAAAAAGCCTCTACTGACGAATTAACGGCTGTATACCCGCTGAGGTTGACAAAGCCACTAAATCTAAAAAATAGAGCTCCACTATACTTTTATGACTAATGAAGCCAGAAATTTCCCCATCGGCACCACCCCCACCAAGTTATTGGACTAGCGCTTTAACGCGATCCCAGCATCCCATTGAGGATCTTGACTCAATACTGGCCTGGGTTGAGCTAGATCTTGATGATGCAATGCGCTTTAAAAAAAGCCTACTTTGCTTGATCCCAACAGGGCTGATTTGGGTTGACGCTACTCGCTCCGAATTCTGGCCAATGAGCTCCGGGGCGCATCTTTTGCATGGAGATCATGCTGGGGTAGGTCATCTTAAATTGGAGTCTGCGACAAGTCTGCTCCGGCTTTGGCACTTCACTCTGGCAGTGAATCCTCAATTACTGCGTCTGCAGAGCAGTTTTAAGCAGTTGATGCGAGGGGATTTGGTGAGCCAGGAACTTGAGACTTCTGAATACGATAAGCAGGTTTGCCCTGCTTGCTTAAGTCCTAAGCCTGCTAATTCAGATATTTGCCCTACCTGCGACCCTGAGGAGGATGCTCCTCCATCTACTTGGACCTTGCTGAAGTTATGGCGCTTTGCTCGCCCTTACAAAAAAGAGCTACTGCTTGGTTTTGTATTAACTTTACTTTCGACTGGCGCCACACTGATTCCACCCTATCTGACGATGCCTTTGATGGATCATGTATTGATTCCTTATGAAAAAGGCAATCCGATTGATTTTGATTTGGCGAGTAAATATTTATTCGCTTTATTTGCGGCAGCTTTAGTAGCCTGGGGATTGGGTTGGTGGAAAACTTACCTCCTCGCATTAGTGAGTGAGCGTATTGGCGCAGATTTACGCAATACGACTTTTGAGCATTTACTCAAATTGTCTTTGGAGTATTTTGGCGGCAAAAGAACCGGAGATTTAATTGCACGTATCGGCGCTGAGACGGATCGTATTTGTGTCTTCCTATCGCTCTATGCTGTGGACTTTGCAACGGATGTACTGATGATTACCATGACTGCAGCTATCTTGGTATCGATTGATCCCTTACTCGCTTTAGTCACGCTCGCTCCCTTGCCATTTATTGTTTGGATGATTCACTTAGTACGCGATAAGCTGCGTTTTGGTTTTGAAAAGATTGATCGGATTTGGTCCGAAGTAACCAATATCCTGGCCGATACGATTCCAGGCATCCGCGTGGTCAAAGCCTTTGCCCAGGAAGATCGTGAGCTTAAGCGTTTTGTCGACTCTAATAAACACAATTTACAAGTTAATGATCGCGTGAATCGCGTATGGGGATTATTTTCACCAACGGTCACTCTCCTAACGGAAACGGGTCTCTTAGTGGTGTGGGGATTTGGTATTTGGCAGGTTGCACATCAAAAAGTATCCGTAGGTGTGTTGATTGCTTTTCTTGCTTACATTGGACGCTTTTATATTCGCTTAGATTCAATGAGTCGGATTGTTTCTCATACACAAAAAGCAGCCGCAGGAGCAAAGCGCATTTTTGATATTTTGGATCACGTCTCGAGTGTGCCTGAGCCAATGAATCCGGCACCCTTAGGGTCTGTCAAGGGGCATATCTCTATGCGGGGCGTTGGTTTCCGCTACGGTAACCGCGCTGTATCCAAAGGCATTGATTTGGATATTGCGCCTGGAGAAATGATTGGCTTAGTGGGTCACAGTGGCTCAGGTAAGAGCACCTTAGTCAACTTAATTTGTCGTTTTTATGATGTCAGTGCAGGTGCTATTACATTGGATGGGCGTGATATTCGTAGTATTGGCATTGCTGACTATCGTAAGCGTATTGGCCTCGTGTTGCAGGAACCATTTTTATTCTTTGGCACGATTGCTGAAAATATTGCTTACGGTAAACCGGATGCCACACGTGAAGAAATTATTGAAGCAGCGCGTGCTGCGCATGCCCATGAATTTATTCTCCGCCTACCGCTGGGTTATGACTCGCTAGTGGGTGAGCGTGGTCAATCTCTTTCGGGTGGTGAGCGCCAACGCATTTCGATTGCACGTGCATTGCTGATTAATCCCAGCATTCTCATTTTGGATGAAGCTACTTCGTCGGTTGACACTACTACTGAGAAAGAAATTCAGCGTGCCTTAGATAACTTGGTCAAAGGCCGAACCACAATTGCGATTGCCCATCGTTTGTCTACCCTCAGAAAAGCAGATCGCTTAGTGGTGCTTGATAAAGGCGAGATCGTCGAGATTGGCTCACATGATGAGTTGATGGATAAGCAGGGCGCGTACTTTGCCTTATATCAAGCTCAACTACGCCATGCTGCAGAGCTTGTTGAGGGTGGCGCCATCGGTGAGAGCATTGAAGAGAATGAGGCGCAGGGCGAGCAAGAGCGCTTAGCAAAAATTGCCAAGCAAATCAGAGGTGAGGCATGAGTCATCATCCAAAACTAAATACACTTGAGCGAGATTCGCTTGGCCGCTTAGTTTTTATCGACGCCAGTGGCAATCACCATATTGGAGTTCAACCGGTCAGAGCATTTCCAATTACTGCGCCTGGCGCAGGGATCTCCATCATGGACCAATCCGGCAAAGAGCTATTTTGGTTCGATGGTATGGGCACAATTCCAGAAGTTGAATTAGGCCTGATCGAGGAAGAAATGGCTGTGCGCGAATTCATGCCAGTGATCCAAAGAATTACTAAAGTATCTACTTTCGCAACCCCTAGTATTTGGGATATCGAAACTGATCGCGGGCCCACTAGAATCCGTCTTAAAGGTGAGGATGATATTCGTCGTATTGCTGGTAATACACTCCTCATCGCCGACTCCAATGGCTTGCAATTTTTGATTAAAGATGCAACGCAGCTCGATAAAGTGAGCAAGAAACTATTGGACCGATTCCGCTAGTTTTAAGTCCCGCAAAAATTGATCAGTTTGACATCACAATCGGCTTACTAGCCCCTACTAGGGTTACCCCTAATACTCTATTTCGCTATTGTTGATGGTAATCAAGAACCGCCATCGCAACTTGGATAAAAATCCACACACAACAAAGGTAAGCCAAAGTAATATTGGTATTCATATTTTTTGGAGGAGCGTTCATGAAGATGAAGTTAAAAGGGGCATTGATTTCCACCGCATTAGCCCTCGGTGCTGCTGGTGTTTCACCTGCTTTTGCTGCTTGGGAACCGACCAAGCCAGTTGAGTTCATTATTCCTGCCGGACCTGGTGGGGGTGCTGACCAAATGGCTCGTATGATCCAAGGCATCGTTACTAAAAACAATCTAATGAAGCAATCCATCATCCCTGTAAATAAGGGTGCTGGCGCAGGTGCAGAAGGCTTCTTAGCAATTAAAGAAGCCAAGGGCGATCCCAATAAGATCATCATCACGCTATCTAACTTGTTTACTACTCCGCTGGCAACAGGCGTTCCATTCAACTGGAAAGACATTACTCCAGTAGCAATGATGGCTTTGGATCAGTTCGTGTTGTGGACAAATGCCGATAAGCCGTATAAGAATGCTAAAGAATATATCGATGCCGCAAAAGCAGCTGGTCCTGGTAAATTCAAAATGGCTGGTACTGGCTCTAAGCAAGAAGACCAAATCATTACTGTTGCCCTTGAAAAAGCGACTGGCGCCAAGTTTACCTATATCCCATTTAAAGGGGGTGGCGATGTAGCGGTGCAACTCGTTGGTAATCACGTTGATTCGACTGTGAATAACCCAATTGAAGCAGTTGCACAATGGCGCGCTGGTAAATTGCGTGCCCAGTGCGTATTTGACGATACTCGTATGCCATACAAAGAGAAAATTACTCCAACTCAGTCTTGGAATGATGTTCCAACTTGTAAAGAGGTGGGTGTACCAACTGACTACGTGATGTTGCGTGGCATCTTCATGGCGCCTGGTGTAACTCAAGAGCAGATCGACTTCTACATCAATCTGATGAAAAAAGTACGCGAGACACCAGAGTGGAAGAAATTCATGGCTGATGGCGCGTTCAATCAAACATTCATGACTGGTAAAGAATTTAACAACTGGTTGACATTGAATGAGGTGCTGCATAAGCAACTGATGGCTGAGGCAGGTTTCTTAGCGAAGTAATCCTAGT
>JBIISV010000196.1:0-2984 GCA_044340835.1 Polynucleobacter sp. | reverse complement strand
GACACCATCCTGATTGGAGATTCTTTAGGCAACGTCATTCAAGGTCACAGTAGTACAACCCCTGTGACGGTCGAGCAAGTGGCCTATCACACTGAATGTGTTGTCCGCACTAATGCACATGCCTTTGTGATTGCAGATCTTCCTTTCGCTAGCTATGGAGATCCTGTTCAAGCCTTAGATTCAGCAGCAGCGCTGATGCGTGCTGGCGCAGACATGGTCAAACTAGAAGGTGGTGATTGGCAAATCGACATTATTCAATATTTAGTAGAGCGCAGTGTCCCCGTTTGCGCTCACTTGGGACTATTACCTCAGTCAGTTCATCTCTTGGGCGGCTACAAGGTTCAAGGTAAATCGAAAGATGCGGCTAGCCTAATGGTGGAACAAGCTGTTGCTTGTGAACAAGCTGGAGCGCAAATGATTGTGCTCGAAGCCATTCCCTCTTCATTAGGTAAGGTCATCACTGAGTCACTCTCGATTCCGACGATTGGAATTGGCGCAGGTCCTGATTGCTCCGGCCAAGTGTTAGTACTTCAGGATATGCTGGGCATTAGCCCTGGTAAGCCACCGAAGTTTGTTAAGAACTTTCTAGATGGCCATGCATCTATTGAGGCGGCAGTCAAAGCCTATGTTCAGGAAGTAAAATCCGGAAAGTTCCCCGGAGCCGAACACGGCTTTGCTGGATAAGCCTGAATCACCAATTAACTAAAGAAGCTCTTTACACCCTCAAACCAACCTTTTTGATGGGGATTGTGTTTATCACCACCAGATTTCAGGCTATCATCAAACTTCTGCAGTAATTCTTTTTGCCCATCAGTTAACTTCACCGGTGTTTCAATGGCAATGTGAACAAACAAGTCGCCAACCATGGTGGATCGCAAACCTTTAATGCCTTTATTGCGTAAGCGGAATGTTTTACCAGTCTGTGTACCTTCAGGAATCGGGAACTCAACCCGCCCCGAAAGAGTGGGCACTTCAATATCTCCGCCGATGGTTGCAGTGGCGAAGGAGATGGGCATCTGAACATGCAAGTCGCTGCCATCACGCTCAAATACCTTATGGGGCTTAACTCTGACTTCCACATAGAGATCGCCAGATGGGCCGCCATTGATGCCTGGCTCACCGTTACCGACTGAGCGTACGCGCATACCATCATCAATCCCTGCGGGAATCTTAATTTCAAGTGTTTTTTGCTCTTTGTGTTTACCACTACCATGGCAAGTTTTGCATGGCTTAGGAATGTACTCGCCTGTGCCGCGGCACTTAGGGCAAGTTTGCTGCATCGAGAAAAATCCTTGCTGCACACGAACTTGGCCATGGCCATCACAAGTAGTACATCTCTCAGCTTTACTGCCAGGTTCAGCGCCGCTACCATGACACGGCTTGCAGTCGCTCCAGCTTGGTACTCGAATTTGCGTGGTGTAGCCCTCGGCAGCTTGCTCAAGAGTGATCTCCATGTTGTAACGCAAATCTGCGCCCTTGTAGACCTGAGGCCCTGATTGGCGTCCACCGCCTTGACCGAAGATATCACCAAAAATATCACCAAAGGCGTCTGCAAAACCACCGCCGCCAAAACCACCACCGCCAAAGCCACTCGATTGATCCACGCCCGCATGACCATACTGGTCATAGGCGGCACGTTTATTAGGGTCAGTAAGGATTTCGTAAGCTTCTTTAGCTTCTTTGAACTGATCTTCGGCTGTTTTGCTATCGGGATTGCGATCCGGATGATGCTTCATCGCCATTTTTCGATAGGCTTTTTTTAGCTCATCTTCGCTGGCACCTTTTGCAACACCAAGGACCTCGTAATAATCGCGTTTACTTTTAGACACAAAATTCCTCTCAACAACCTGAATGGCACAAGTCGGCACGAGGCCGACTTGTTATTAAAGTACTTCTAAACTACGTTAAATAGCTTTCAATATCTAGGGTTACTTCTTCTCATCTACCTCTTTGAAATCAGCATCTACTACGTCAGCGTCAGGAGCTGCGCCTTGTGCGCCGCTAGGAGCTGAACCAGGAGCGGCACCAGCACCAGATTTAGCCTGTTCAGCAGCCATGACTTTTTCACCTAACTTCTGACTTGCTTTACCCAAAGCCTCAGTCTTAGCTTCAATCACTGCTTTATCACTTCCTTTGATTGCCTCATCCAGTTCTTTTAAGACAGCTTCAATCGCTTCTTTTTCAGGGGCTTCCAAAGAAGCGCCGTGCTCTTCTAAAGCCTTCTTAGTTGAGTGAGCTAAAGCATCAGCAGTATTACGTGCCGTTACTAATTCCAATGCTTTTTTATCTTCATCGGCATTTGCCTCAGCATCTTTTACCATGCGTAAAATTTCTTCTTCAGTTAAGCCAGAGTTTGCCTTAATGGTGATCTTGTTCTCTTTGCCAGTCGTTTTGTCTTTTGCAGTCACGTGCAAAATACCATTGGCATCAATATCAAAAGTCACTTCAATTTGCGGCATACCCCGTTGTGCTGGGGCAATACCCTCTAAATTAAACTCGCCGAGTAATTTATTGGCAGCAGCCATCTCACGCTCACCCTGGAAACACTTAATCGTTACTGCAGGCTGGTTATCTTCCGCTGTGGAGTACACCTGTGCATGCTTAGTAGGAATAGTCGTGTTCTTCGGAATCATCTTGGTCATGACACCGCCCAAGGTTTCAATACCCAATGACAATGGCGTCACATCCAAGAGCAATACGTCTTTACGATCACCAGACAATACTGAGCCTTGAATCGCAGCGCCAACTGCAACGGCTTCGTCTGGGTTCACGTCTTTACGTGGCTCTTTTCCGAAAATTTCTTTCACCTTATCTTGCACAGCAGGCATACGGGTTTGACCACCAACCAAGATCACATCATCGATTTCAGCAGGATTGACGCCAGCATCTTTAATTGCAGTCAAGCAAGGACCAGCCGTACGGTTGATCAACTCTTCTACCAAAGACTCCAACTTGGCGCGTGTGAGCTTCAAGTTCAAATGCTT
>JBIISV010000195.1:0-2988 GCA_044340835.1 Polynucleobacter sp. | reverse complement strand
AACCATTCGCCATCAAGCCGATCTTTCGAATTATCTGTCTTATACGCACCAGACACTAAACCCATCACTTCTCGCTGAGTTAACCGGAATTGATGTCATTGCCGATTTTAGAAGTCGTGATTTGGCCGCAGGCGGTCATGGCGCTCCTCTAGCGCCAGCCTTTCATGCTCAGCAGTTTGCGACGGATAAAAATATCGCCATATTAAATTTAGGCGGCATTGCTAACCTGACGCTATTGCCACAGGATGGTGAAGTAAAGGGGTTTGATTGCGGGCCGGGTAATATGTTGATGGATGCTTGGATTGCAGATCAGCAAGGCCATGCCTTTGATAAGGATGGTTTCTGGGCATCTCAAGGCAAAATGAACGAAGCGCTGCTCACAAAAATGTTGTCTGATGCTTTTTTTACTAAAGTACCGCCAAAGAGTACCGGCAGAGATGACTTTAATCTAGAATGGCTACAAAAACAGATTAGCTCAGACAATATCAATGCTGAAGATGTGCAAGCCACCTTGCTACACTTGACTGCACACTCTGCCCTTGAGTCTTTGGTACGTCAAGCCCCGCAAACCCAGAGTCTCATTGTCTGTGGAGGTGGCGCTAGAAATCATGCCTTAATGAATTTATTCAAAGTAAAGGCGCAGAATTTCTTCAAAAACCCATTAGAAATTACTACAAGTGAGTCTGCTGGAATAGATCCACAGTTAGTAGAAGGCCTCGCCTTTGCTTGGCTTGCTTGGGCTCATCAAGAAAAACGGCCAGCAAATTTGCCAGCCGTTACGGGAGCGAAGGGCCCTAGAATTCTAGGGGCTTGCTATCCTGCGTAGTTGATTTCTTTAGGCCGAGAAAGAGGATCCGCAACCACAAGTAGTTTGGGCATTTGGATTCTTAATGACAAACTGGGAGCCATTGATGTCTTCTTTGTAATCAATCTCAGCACCAACTAAATACTGGAAGCTCATTGAATCAACCAACAAAGTTACGCCATTCTTTTCAAAGAGTGTGTCATCCTCATTTACAGCATCATCAAATGTGAAGCCATACTGAAATCCCGAGCAACCGCCGCCTTGAACAAACACGCGTAGTTTTAATTCAGGATTGCCTTCTTCAGCAATCAAGTCAGCCACTTTTGCAGCAGCGCTATCCGTAAACACCAATGGAGTTGGTGGCTCGGCTAAATCTTGTGCAGTTTCTTGTGTAGCTAATTGGTTCATGATTTACTCCTAATTCAAAAGGCGATACTCTATTCTAGGCTTTTAATGCCAAGCTTGCTGAAGGGTCTTTCTGCTAGCTCTATTATGGTGAAATAGCAATTTGTGTCAATCCGGTGGTCTCAGGCAGGCCGAACATGAGGTTCATGCATTGAACGCCTTGGCCTGAAGCGCCCTTTACTAGGTTATCTTCAACCACCAAAATGACTAAAGTATCGCCATCGCCGGGCCGGTGGATCGCAATACGTAAGCCATTGCTGCCCCGTACAGAGCGTGTTTCTGGATGACTACCTGCAGGCATCACATCCACAAAAGGCTCACCTTGGTAGAAGTCCTCGAATAGCTTTTGGAAATCGATCTTCATGCCGGCTTCTGTTAAACGCACATATAAGGTTGAATGGATACCTCTAATCATTGGTGTCAAATGCGGTACAAATGTCAAGCCAATCTGATCGTGACCAGCGATTGCCTTTAAGCCCTGGACGATTTCAGGGAGGTGGCGATGACCTTTAACGCTATAAGCCTTAAAGTTATCGCTTGCCTCAGATAGCAATGTGCCAATCTCTGCCTTACGCCCTGCCCCAGACGTTCCTGACTTCGAATCAGAAATAATATGCGTACCATCAATCAGTTGCTTCCCGCCGGTAGACTTTGGCGAGAGCAATGGAGCAAGGCCGAGCTGGACGGAGGTTGGGTAGCAACCAGCTAAGCCCACTACACGGGCTTTTTTAATTGCCTCACGATTGATCTCAGCTAAGCCATACACTGCTTCTGCCAAAATTTCTGGGCAGCCGTGCTCCATGCCATACCACTTAGCAAATTCCTTGACATCCTTCAAACGGAAGTCAGCAGCCAGGTCTAAAATCTTTACGTTGTTAGCAAGTAATTCTTTTGCTTGAGCCATTGCTACGCCATGGGGTGTTGCAAAGAACACTACGTCGCATTCATTTAACTTCGCGTCATCGGGTGTAGTGAATTTCAGATCAATGTGGCCACGTAATGATGGAAACATCTCAGCTACTGGGATACCAGCTTCTGTACGAGAAGTAATTGCCTGAATCTGTACCTCGGGATGTTGCGCTAATAAACGCAGCAGCTCTACTCCGGTATATCCAGTTCCACCTACGATGCCGACCTTGATCATGTGATTCTCCAAAATACTAACTTTTGTATTCTATTTCTTTCATACCCAGATTGTAGAAACAAAAAGGGCCGCTAGCGCGACCCTTTCATCATACTGAAGCGACTGAAAGAAATTAGCGCTTGCTGAACTGCTTACGACGACGCGCACCGTGCAGACCAACTTTTTTACGCTCAACTTCACGAGCATCGCGCGTTACCAAGCCTGCCTTGGACAGTGCTGGCTTCAAAGCGTTGTCGTAGTCAATTAATGCACGAGTAACACCGTGACGTACTGCACCAGCTTGGCCAGTTTCACCGCCACCAGAAACGTTTACCTTGATATCAAAGGTCGTTAAGTGGGCTGTGAGAGCCAAAGGCTGACGAGCGATCATGCGTGATGTTTCGCGAGCAAAATAAGCATCGATAGGCTTACCGTTAACAGTAATCTCACCCTTGCCAGTTTTAATGAATACACGTGCTACAGAGCTCTTGCGACGTCCTGTACCGTAATTCCAATTTCCGTAATTAATAGCCATTTGGTTTCCTTAAATCTCTAACGCTTTTGGCTGTTGAGCCGCATGCGGATGACTGGCGTCGCCATAGACTTTTAATTTCTTAATCATGGCATAACCTAGTGGGCCTTTTGGCAACATACC
>JBIISV010000062.1:0-10298 GCA_044340835.1 Polynucleobacter sp. | reverse complement strand
TTGATCAAGGCAGCGGTTATAAGATGATGCAGCACGGCCAAATTAGCCATGGCAGTCAGTTTATTGATCCCGCTAAAGCCCAAGAACCTACGACCTATTATGTTCGCGAGAGCGGGGTAGGGCAGGCCATATTGCTGAAGTCTCAATCCAGTGAGCCCATTAAAGTGGGTGTAGTAGGCTTGGGTGTTGGCACTTTGGCTGGGTATGCCCGCAAAGGGGATATTTACCGCTTTTACGAAATCAATCCAGAGGTGATTGACGCCGCCGAAAAACACTTCACTTTCTTATCTAGCAGTTCTGCCAGTATCCAGCATGTTTTGGGTGACGCGCGTCTGCAATTAGAGGCAGAGCCTAACCAACAATTCGATGTTCTCGTGATTGATGCTTTTTCAGGGGATTCTGTTCCTATTCATTTATTGACCAAGGAAGCATTTACACAATACTTTAGGCATTTAAAGAGCGATGGAATCTTGGCGCTTCACATTACCAATCGTTTTTTGAACTTACGACCAGTTGTTAAAACCGCAGCAAATACATTTGATCAAGATATCAAGTTAGTTAGCTTTTCTGCCTCAGAAACTAATATTGGTTATCGCTCAGAATGGGCGCTCGTAAGTAAAGATAAAAAAGCTTTTCGGGAAATTCAATTTGTGAATGCGCAAGAGATTGAAGAACCAAAAGGCTTTACCCTTTGGCGTGATGATTATAGTAGCCTCTTATCAATTATCAAATAAGATGTATGAAGTTCGAGCTTAGTAATGCTCGGCGGATTTAAGCTGATGTTGATCTGACTATCTAATGCACTTGGCTGCCGCAATTCCTGCGTATTGGGTAGACTATAAGCCGAAATAATGTTCGATCAACTCATTAGTCCGACTCTTTTTTCTTTTGGTCTTTCTCACGCTCTTTTCGGAGGTCACGTAGTTGCCACCATGCAAATAGCAAAACTCCTCCAAAGACCAGTATTACTTCAATCAAGATAATAGGGCCGAAGTTATCCATTTATTTGACCGAAGACTCTAGCTATCATTGCCGCTTATCTAAACTTGGAATATCAATATCTACTAACTGCCAACGTAAGATTCCATCCCTATTTAATACGAAGGTAAAAATATCAGATGGAGATTTTTTATTGTTTACTGTAATCTTGAAAGTATTGAGTGAAACGTAAGAGTAATTGATTGCTAAATCATCATTTGGGGGATTGCTTTTCTCAAGCTTTGCTGACGTAGATCCCATTTCTTTATTGGGCTTTATGCCATCTAGCATTAAAGCCAAGCCGGAAGGCGATATATAGGCATCAACCATCGAATTGACTAGCGGGAGCATCATCATTTGAGCGAATCCTGAAAAAGGATTGTCTTTTAAATCCTCCATATGCTGATTCATTGAAGCCATAAACTTTATCTTCAGATTCTCCTTGAGTATTGGAAAATTCACTTTTTCAGAAATGCTCTTTGAATCTCCAGCTTCGGCTGCTTGCCTGATCTGATAAACCGCAATGTAGGGTGTAGACCAAATCCCAGCAGCCATAAGAACGGCTACAAATACTAATAGAAGTGATTTCTTCATTTCTTGAGTAAGCTTCAGCTAGCTTTTAAGTAGACTTATACGGTAAATGCTTGTGCAGTCCTTAGTTTGAATAATTGCGCAATGCCTGGATCCGCTCACTTAATGGCGGGTGACTCATAAACAACTGCTTTAAGCCCGTCGCCATGCCGCCAGAAATACCAAAAGCCTCTAACTGCTCTGGTAGGTGAGGTTGATTGGCCGATTTTTGGAGGCGCTCGAGGGCATTAATCATTTTTTGTTTGCCTTCAATGCTAGCAGCTCCGGCATCTGCGCGATACTCGCGATGACGACTAAACCACATCACAATTGCACTAGCTAGGACGCCTAGTACCAATTGCGCAATGATGGTGGTGACCCAATAGGCTGGCCCATGCCCTCGCTCTGTCTTGAACACTACCCGATCAATGATGTGGCCAACAACCCTCGATAAGAAGAATACGAAGGTATTAACAACGCCTTGAATAAGCGCAAGCGTTACCATGTCGCCATTGGCAATATGACTTACCTCATGAGCTAGTACTGCTTCCGCCTCATCACGTGTCATGCCTCTTAATAGCCCAGTGCTCACTGCCACCAAGGAATCATTACGGAGCATACCAGTGGCAAATGCATTGATATCGGGAGAGTCATAAATGGCAACTTCTGGCATTCCAATTCCTGCAAATTGCGCTTGGCGTGCTACCGTATTAACTAGCCATTGCTCTTGTTCATTTTGGGCTTGCGTAATGACATAAGCGCCAGTCGAGTGTTTAGCCATTGATTTTGACATCGCCAGGGAGATGAACGAACCCGTGACTCCAACGACTGCTGACAACATCAATAATGAGGGGAGATCAAGGTCGACGCCTTGTGCATCTAATATCTGACCCAAACCAAAAATATTAATAACGATCGTGATCACCAACATGATGGCGATATTAGTCACCAAGAAAAGAAAAATACGTTTCATAAGAGCTGACTCCTTATCAGAATAAGAGTAACGCTATCAGGAAAGCCTGACTTTTGCTTGGATCCTTAAAGACTGCTAAAAAATACGGCCGCAACTGAAGATAAGCTGGGCAAGCTCAATTGTGAGTTGCCCAGCCAAGCTATAAAAATGACTTGCCCTATTACTGCTTAGGCATTGCCTTTACAACTCTAACCATACGCTCACCGTCTTCTTGGGCGAATTTTCTAAAATCATTTGCATCTCTGTAGTCAAAAATCATGCCTCTTTGATTCATAGCATTCTCAATTTGACCGGATTGCACGCCTTCTCTGACTGCCTTACTGAGAGTATCAATAATTGCAGCCGGAGTGCTTGCTGGTACATATAATCCATTCCAAATGTTGTATTCAGCATCAAATCCAGACTCACGATAGGAGGGCACATTAGGCAATAACTTAATACGCTTTGGACCCGATACGGCAATTGGACGAACTTTTCCAGACTCAATCTGTGGGATAGCCACTGAAGGAATGGCTGTAGTCATATCAACCTGGCCGCCTAATAAAGCAAGCATAGAGGGGCCGCCACCTCCAAATGGAACCTGCAAAAACTTCGCACCAGCAGCATACGCTAGCATCTCAACTGAGAGGTTAATAGGGCCAAAATTACCTGACGAAGAGTAAGTAATGGCATTAGGCTTTTCCTTTGCTGCCTTCATCAGATCATTTAAGGTTTTCCAGGGCGCATCTGCTTTAACCAGCATGACCATCGGATCATTGGAGATCATGGCGATTGGAGTCAGCTGATTCACTTCATATAAAGATGTTTTCCCTTGAGCGCGCTCAGCATCTGGAGAGACCATGATGGAAGAAAGACCCATGAGCAAGGTGTAGCCATCTGGTTTTGCATTTGCAACAAATGCATTTCCAATTTGCCCGCCAACACCTGGCTTGAAGTTCACTACTACTGGTTGCTTGAGAATTTTAGTTAAGGCATCAGCCAAAATTCTTGCATTAGCATCAGATGATCCACCAGGAGGGTTCGGAACTACGAGGGTAATGGGCTTATTAGGGTAAGGATCGTCTGCAAATACATTCGATACATATAAGGCTGGCAATATCAATGCAAGCGCAAGTAGTTTTTTAAACATTGTTCACTCCTCAATTCATATAGAAAATTATGGGTTAGTACATTAAAAATACTTTAATCTAATAAGACTAAAAATCTTAATACTGTCATCCTAACAAAAATTTAACGAATATCTTATGATCTTTTGAGAAGTTAAGGATGATTATTTGTTTATATTAACCACTTTATAAAGATATCAGGGTAAATTTATGACAACTTATACGGAGATGCAGAATCTCGCTTTAGTCATTCAGGGTAAGCTAATTAAAGAGGCAGGCATCAGTGGCGATTAATACAAGGGCTCAGTGGCAGGGCAGGCAGTTTCATTACCAGCCAGAGAAAAGCCATGTTCACCCTTTTTTAGTGGGTTTATGGGATGCAGTTAGAGAAGAAACTCATGGCCTAGTGGATATTGAGGTCTGCGCTGATAATGGCGGAACTAAGCTTGCCCACCTTGAGGTAGTCGATCAAGTGATTGATGGGCAGATTCAATTTTATGCCTTGATGGGCAGCATTATGGGTCCCTTGGTGCCCGCAATGAACATACAAAGCCTGCCTTTTATATTTTCAAGTAGTGAAGATGCATATGCATCAATGGATGGTGAGCTTGGTGATTTTTTACGTGATGAACTTCGCTCAAAGGGTATCTATTTACTTCCATCAGGCTTAATGGAAAATGGATTTCGCCATATTGTTACTAATAATCGACCCATTTTTACCGCAGCAGACCTGGAGGGCTTAACTATTCGCATTCCCGAGGGCGAGGTATTTGAGGATACATTCAAAGCTTTTGGTGCGAATCCAGTACAACTATTTGTCCTAGAGCTGTATGAGGCTTTGAGGAATGGTAGCCTGCAAGCCCAGGAGAACCCTCTAGCGATTATTGAGTCACTTAAATTGTATGAAGTGACTAAGTACATATCAAAGACATTTCATATGTGGTCTGGTTTTAATATGATTGGTTGCCTCAGTTTTTGGGAGAGTATGCCAATTGATATTCAAGAAATTATTCTGAGGAATGTGAAAAAATTTGTTACCCAACAGCGTGAGTACACGATTAATCTCAATGACAATCTGTCCGAAACTCTACAAAAGAAGGGGATGGTAATCAACGTTGCCGATGCATCCACTTTCCGAAAGCACTTAGGAAAGAGTTTTTATCAGAAATGGAAAAATGTGGTTGGTGATAAAGCCTGGAATCTTTTAGAGGCGCAAGTCGGCAAATTATCATAGCCCTTTTAAGTCGATATATGCCAGTCGTCCAGGGGGCTTTCATCGCTTATTCCCTTACTCCTAAGTAAGGTATTAAGTACATACTTTTACTACTCAAGAACATCGGAATCTTCCTATTTTTTAGCCAGGATAGAGCCACGCTCCTTTAGGACCCAGATAATAGGCCCGAATGATGCAGTAACACCCGGACCTATAAATTGTCGCCGCCAATGGGACAGTACCAATCTATATACTCCAGATTGGTCAATTGGTTTTTTATTGTTAAAGGGAGAGTCATGCAAAGTAAAAAAATAAGTGGCAAATGTCTAGTGGCAGCCACCTTGTTGTTAGGTGCGCTTAATGTATATGCCGCAAGCCCAACACTCGATAAAATTAAATCCAGCGGTGCAGTGACAATGGGTGTTCGAGAATCATCCATTCCGATGTCTTATACAACTGGGGATAGTCGGTTTGACGGCTACCATGTTGAGGTTTGCCGTATGATTTTGGCTGATATAAAAGATAAGCTGGGTTTAAGTACGCTTCGCATTAACTACCAGCCGGTTACTTCACAGAATCGTGTTCCCTTAGTTCAAAATGGCACGGTTGATATTGAGTGTGGCACCACAACGAACAATAGTGCAAGAGCTAAAGATGTTGGCTTTGCTAATACCCTTTATGTTGAAGAAGTACGCATTGCCGTTAAGGCCAACTCAGGGATTAATTCCATCTCTCAATTAGTTGGTAAGAAAGTTGCTACAACTACTGGCACAACATCGGTGCAACTATTACGTAAACATGAAAAAGCCAATGGCGTTAATTTTGATGAAGTATTTGGTAAAGACCACGCAGACAGTTTCTTATTACTTGAGTCCGGTCGCGCAGACGCTTTTGTGATGGATGGCTCAATTTTGGCAGGGAATATTGCCAACTCTAAGAATCCCAAGGACTTTAAAATTGTGGGTGAGGTTCTAGCAACTGAACCTATCGCAATTATGGTTCCAAGAAATGATCCAGAGTTTAAGGCTGCCGTTAATGCCGCAATTGCAAAAATTGTTGCGAATGGCAGAATGTCTGGGCTATGGGATAAGTGGTTCTTAAAGCCTATTCCGCCGAAAAATATCGTTGTAGGTTTAGAGTTATCCCCAGCGACAAAAAATGCTTGGGCTAATCTAAATGATAAGCCTGCGGAAGATTACGTAAAAAAGTAAGTCAAGAACTTTTATAAAAACGAGCTCTTAAAATGTCTTTAGATTTAGGTGTTTTTTGTAAAAACACCTTAGACGGAGAAGTGGTTGAGTACTGCTTCTCCGCTTTATTTGGTTTGGCTCAGAATAGTGATCCCAGTTATCTAGACTGGCTAATGAAGGCTTGGGGCTGGACGCTTGCCGTAGCAGGTTTGGGTTTGACCATTGCTTTTGTTTTTGGTGTAGTGATGGGTACCTTGCGCACCTTACCTCATTCTGGAGCTCTGAATAAATTCTTTATTCGGCTTTCAACAGCTTGGGTGGAATTATTTAGAAACATCCCCATTCTGGTTCAAGTATTTCTTTGGTATCACGTCATACCATCCTTTGTATTGCCTTTAAAGTCACTCCCTTCCTATTGGTTAGTCAGTATTGCCTTGGGTTTTTTTACCTCAGCTCGAATTGCAGAGCAGGTGAGGGCAGGTATTCAGTCTTTACCTAGCGGGCAGTCTGCCGCTGCAACAGCGCTTGGTCTTACTACCGCTCAAAGCTATCGATATGTCATCTTGCCAATGGCACTCCGCATTGTGATTCCGCCACTTACTTCAGAGAGCATGAATCTGATTAAAAATTCTTCGGTGGCATTCGCAGTCTCTGTGCCCGAGTTAACGTTATTTGCGATGCAGGCTCAGGAGGAGACCTCGAAAGGTATAGAAATTTATTTAGCGGTAACGCTCTTGTATGCGCTCTCTGCATTTGCAGTAAACCGCGTGATGGCTCAGATTGAAAAGCGAACTCGTGTTCCGGGTTTTATTGTGTCTAATGATGCAAGCTTGGCTCACTAATCATTAATCAGATGAATGAGATATTGAGCTTAGATCTCAGTTTCTATAATTGGGAGCTTTTCACCAATTACATCCTAAAGGGCCTGCTTTTTAGTGTGCAGCTTACTGTCATCGCTACCGTTGGCGGGATTTTATTTGGAACATTTTTGGCCTTAATGAGATTATCTGGCCGTCCAGTTTTGGTTTATATCGCTACTTTCTATGTCAATACCATGCGTTCTATTCCGCTGGTGATGGTGATTCTTTGGTTTTTCTTGCTCATACCAATATTGATTGGTCGACCTATCGGAGCCGACTTATCAGCCACAATTACCTTCATTGCATTTGAGGCCGCCTTTTTTTCGGAGATTGTGCGTGCTGGTATTCAGTCTGTTCCTCGTGGTCAAACTGATGCAGGTGAGGCTTTGGGCATGACTTACGGTCAAAATATGCGGCTTGTAGTACTGCCTCAGGCTTTTAGAAATATGATTCCTGTATTTATGACCCAGACGATTGTCTTGTTTCAAGATACCTCTTTGGTTTATGCCATTGGCGCTTATGACTTGCTAAAGGGCTTTGAGATCGCAGGAAAAAATTATGGACGCCCAATCGAAACTTATATCTTGGCTGCAGTAGCATACTTTTTAATCTGTTTTTCTCTTTCGAAGCTAGTGCGCAAGATGCAAACTCGCATCGCCATCATTCGTTAATTTATTACAGAACACTTTAAATAGATCAATATGATTGAACTTCAACATGTCTCAAAATGGTATGGATCATTTCAGGTTCTTACTGATTGCTCAACATCGATTCAAAAAGGTGAGGTGGTAGTTATTTGTGGCCCCTCTGGATCTGGAAAATCTACTCTCATTAAGACGATTAATGCACTTGAGCCATTCCAAGCAGGCGAGATTAGGGTTGATGGAATTTCACTGCATGATCCCGCTACCAACTTGCCAAAGTTAAGGTCACGCGTTGGAATGGTGTTTCAGCACTTTGAACTTTTCCCCCACTTAAGTGTTACTGAAAATCTCACGCTGGCTCAAATGAAGGTTTTAGGTAGGTCGGCCGATGAGGCTAAAATTCATGGCCTCAAGTATCTAGAGCGAGTGGGCTTAATGGCTCAAAAAGATAAATTCCCAGGCCAGTTATCTGGAGGTCAACAGCAACGGGTTGCAATTGCACGCGCCTTGAGTATGGATCCAATCGTCATGTTATTTGATGAGCCAACCTCTGCACTCGACCCTGAAATGGTTGGCGAGGTTCTCGATGTCATGGTTAAGCTAGCTAATGAGGGTATGACGATGTGCTGCGTTACCCATGAGATGGGATTTGCGCGCAAGGTAAGTCACCGTGTGATTTTCATGGATCAAGGAAGAATCATTGAGGATTGCAGTAAGAATGAGTTCTTTGACAATCCTGAGGCACGTTCTCCTAGGGCTAAAGAGTTCCTCTCAAAAATCTTAGATCACTGATATCTCATCTCTGTTACTTGCATTGAGTATTCATGGAGCAATGGTGTGGGTCAAGTCCTCAAGCAAGTTAATCTTTAAGAGCAAAGCGGGGGAATTTATGGCTTTTAAAAGCCCACAAGACTGTTTTAGACCATTGTTAAAAGAGGCGTATGATTTATAGGTGCTAGCTTAAGAGCTAATGCCATAACTACTATCAACTGGAAAAACATGAACAAATTAGGTTCTTTAGCTTTAGTAATTTCTGTAACTATATTATTGGCTGGATGTAGCAATACTCCTAAATTGGCTAGTGAGCCAATGCCTAGGTCTGGATTCTTGGCTAATTACTCAGTACTCGTTCCAATGGCTAGCTCTGAAGCAGACACTCGTATTTGGAGATATCGTAAGGCAGGGGTCAATCCAGCGTCGTATACAGCCGTTATTTTAGATCCGATTTATCTGAATCAGAATGCCACTAAGGAAGTAACGGCTGATGTCATTAATCAAGCTAAAGCGGCTCTGCAAGCGTCAATGATTGAGGCTATTAATAATCGGGGCAGTATCAGAATCGTTAATCAGCCAGGCCCTGGTGTAGCGCGTATTTCTGTTGCTATTACTGGTGCAGAGAGCTCTACAGATAGTTTGAAGCCCTGGAGTTTCACGCCTATTGGTTTGGCACTAAATGCAGCAGCCTATGCGGGCGGCGTAAACTCTAAAACACCTGCCATGTTGGTGGAGAGCAAGATTGTTGATAGCCAATCCAAAGAGGTGATTGGAGAAGGTTTGGTAACTGTTCAGGGTGAATCTTTCAGAACTAGCGGTGGTTCAGTCGACTCCTTCGTTGCTATGGCTAAGAAGGTGGTGAAGGTGGCACTTGAAACCTCGGCCAATCCAAGAGCAACTGCTGCTAAATAAGTATTTCTTTGGTTGTATAAAGATTGCGAATGTAGTTCTTACCAATATTCAGTGACTGAAAGTAATTTGGCGCCCCTCAAACTAAAGGGGCGCCAAAATATACTCTCGTTACAAAATCCTAAAGCTCAAGATGAGTTGCGCAAGCAGGCTGGAGAAATGCAATGCTGATGCAAGGATCTGGTTCTAGCATCAAGGGTAAATAGATATCTTGAGATTTGATCCTGTCTCAATTAGATATTTCCGCAATGACGGCGTTGGTGACATCCTTCATCATGGCTGTGCCCCCTAAATCACGGGTATGCAACTTGGGGTTGGCTGTAACCTTCTCAATTGCTTGCATCAACTTAGCTGCCAAGGCCTTTTCGCCTAAGAAGTCGAGCATCATTACTGCGGACCAGAAGGTGCCAATCGGATTGGCCAGTCCTTTGCCCATGATGTCAAATGCAGAACCATGAATTGGCTCGAACATGGAAGGGTAGCGACGCTCAGGATCAATGTTACCTGTTGGCGCAATTCCTAAGCTACCAGCTAAAGCCGCAGCCAAATCACTGAGAACATCAGCATGTAAATTAGTAGCGACAATAGTATCCAAAGATTCTGGACGATTCACCATGCGCGCAGTGGCTGCGTCAACTAACTCTTTATCCCAAGTGACATCTGGAAATTCTTTTGCAACCTGAACGGCAATTTCATCCCACATGACCATCGCATGGCGTTGTGCATTGGATTTGGTGATGACGGTGATATGTTTACGGGGACGAGATTGCGCAAGCTTAAAGGCGTAACGTTGGACACGTTCAACGCCAACACGCGTCAAAATACTCATATCAGAAGCAACTTCAATGGGATGGCCTTGATGGGCTCTACCGCCTAAGCCAGAGTATTCCCCTTCGGAGTTCTCACGTACGATGACCCAATCGAGTTGATCCGGTTTACAGTTTCGCAAGGGAGTTTGGATGCCAGGCAAAATACGGGTAGGGCGTACATTCGCATACTGATCAAAACCTTGGCAGATTTTGAGGCGTAGGCCCCAAAGCGTAATATGATCTGGAATATTTGGATCTCCAGCAGACCCAAA
>JBIISV010000005.1:0-32537 GCA_044340835.1 Polynucleobacter sp. | reverse complement strand
GCACCAGGCTTACTTTTTGCCAATGCGATGAGACTTTTTAAGTCTCGCACTGCTAGGCTTGAGTTAACAACAATGACTGAAGCAGCGATACCCACTAATGCTACAGGCTGAAGGTCTTTCAGCGTGTCGTAAGGTAAATTCTGAAATAAACTGGGGTTGCTAATGAACGCTTGATCAGCCATCAGAAGCGTATAACCATCGGCTGGAGATTTGGCAACAAAATCCGTAGCGATAGTGCTGCCTCCGCCAGCGCGATTTTCAACGACGACTTGCTTCCCTAATATCTCGGTTAATTGGGGCGCCAAAGTACGTGCAACCCCATCAGTCAAGCCTCCAGGAGCATATCCAACCATGAATCGTATGGGCTTTTCTGGATAGCCTTGAGCGCTCACATAGTTTATCGACCCTAATAAAATTAGGGGGAGAGTAAAAAATAGCTTGAATGCAGAACGATTCATGATTTTCCTCAAAAAAGTGTTTATGAACTCCGGAACTTTAAGTGGTTCAGCAAGGCTTTATTCAATCATATAACTGTATATTCACAGTTAATCTATTTGTAGATTCAGGGTTTTAGCAACTGCAGCCCACTTCTTATTTTCAGCTTGTAAAAATGATATAAATGCGGTTTGCGTTTGCGGATCTGGAAGAACGCCTAACTTTTCAAATCTGGAGATCACCTCTGGATCACGGAGAGCAGCAGTAGTCGCCTTGTTCAAGGCATCCTCAATTGCCGGAGGAAGATTTGCTGGTCCAAATAACCCAAACCAACCTTGTGCACTAAAGTTCGGATAACCAGACTCCGCTACTGTTGGCACATTCGGCGCTGCAGGAGACCGTTGAGGACCAGTAATGGCAATAATTTTTAAGCGTCCACTAGATAAATTGCTCACGGCAGAAACCAAGGATGTTTCAAATGAAAGATTAATATGATTCGCGAGCAAGTCTTGTAATGCTGGTGCCGCACCCTTATAGGGAACATGTAGTAGATTGATGCCGGCCTGCTGGGTAAACATCTCTGCTGTGAGATGAGGAATGGATCCATTACCCACACTCGCATAACTCACCTTACCCGGGTTCTCTTTGGCATAAACCACGAGCTCCTTAACGGTATTAAAAGGGGTGCTTGAGTTTGCCAGAATGGCACCATCCGTCTTAACGACATTGGTGATTGGCGTAAAGTCTTTTTCTGGATTAAACCCGAGGTTTTTAGTGATATGCGGTGCAATTGACATTGCGCTCACCGTCAGAATACCTAAGGTGTATCCATCTGGTTTAGATCGGGCCAAGGCAAGCGTACCAATGTTACCGCCAGCACCGGCTTTATTTTCAACAACAACGGGTTGTTTAAGATATTTGGTTAAATTTTTAGCAACCTCACGACCCACGACATCAGTAACACCACCGGGCGGAAAAGGGATGATCAAAGTAATAGGCTTATTTGGATAATCAGCTTGAGCAAACACTGCTCCTGTCATACTAAATAAACAGATGAAGAAAAAAATACTGCGGCCCTTAAGATTCATAATGTCTCCTATTAATTATATTTTTTAGCTTAACATCTTAACGGGGTCAAGATATTTTTTTAAAGCTTAAGAGTCGTCTAGAGTGAGTCAACGCGCTGTTGATAGCATCATGATTAAATTAGACCTGACTAATAAACTTAGTAGTGAGGTAGCTTTGAATACCCTCTGCACCACCCTCTGATCCCTGACCACTATCCTTAATTCCACCGAATGGCAGCTCACATACAATCATTTGAGTATGGTTGATCCCAATCATTCCTGCCTCTAATTCATTACCCAATCTCACTGCTGTGCGCGCAGATTCAGTAAATCCATAGGCCGCCAAACCATAAGGTAAGCGATTAGCCTCCGCGATAGCCTCATCAACAGAATCAAATGGTAGCACTACTGCAATGGGGCCAAAGGGCTCTTCGTGCATTACCAGTGATTGCGGTTCAACGTCAGCAAGAATGGTGGGCTCCCAAAATAATCCTGGACGGGCAATGCGTTTGCCGCCCGTCATAATGCGGGCACCCTTGAGCTTTGCATCAACTACCATTTCCTCGATTGCCTTAATACGACGCTCATTAGATAGTGGCCCAACTTGGGTCTGCGCATCCAATCCATCACCCACTTTGAGCTTAAGGGTAGCCTGAACAAACTTCTCAAGGAATACCTCGTAAATATCGCGTTGCACCAAGATCCGGGTTGGAGATAAGCAAATCTGCCCTGTTCCCCTAAATTTACCTGCCGCCAAAATTTGTGCTGTTTTTTCTAAATCCGCATCAGCACAGACAATGACGGGAGCATGACCTCCTAGCTCTAGCGTAATTGGCTTCAGGGCCTCTCCAGCCATGGCAGAAAGATGACGACCGACGGGTACCGAACCTGTGAATGAAACCTTACGAATCACTGGAGACTTAATGAGAAATTCAGAAATTTCAGATGGATTACCAAATAGAACATTGAGAACCCCTGGCGGTAATCCTGCATCTTGTAGCGCTCGAGCAATTTCTACGGCAGTTGCCGGACATTCTTCACCCGGCTTGATGATAATTGAACATCCCGCTGCGAGTGCGGCACCAATCTTACGAGAAGGGGTGATTGCTGGAAAGTTCCATGGTGCAAATGCAGCGACCGGTCCAATCGGCTCCTTCTTGACCAACTGTTGAACAGCTAAGTTTCTCGAGGGAATAATGCGGCCATAGACACGACGCCCCTCCTCGGCAAACCATTCAAAGTAGTCGGCAGAACTACCCAGTTCATACCTTGCTTCAAAAAGTGGCTTGCCTTGCTCTAAGGTCAAGATATGGGCAATTTTTTCAGTACGCTCACGTAGCAGTGCCGCAGCCTTTCGCAACACCTTGGCCCTTTCATATGCGGGTGTATTACGCCAAACATGAAAACCTCTTTGCGTTGATTCAATAGCGCGCTCTAAATCTATCGCAGTAGCATGTGGAACCTGTCCAATAAGCTCCCCCGTTGCTGGATTAATTACTGCAGAGGAAGTTCGGTCTTTGGCCGAAATCCACTCGCCATCAATCAGTAGAGAGATTTCGGAATAGCTTGCTGTTACAGTCATTTTTTTACCTTCAATGCGAAATTCAAACAATACGATGTTATTTCAAATGAAAAAAATTCATAGGCGCTCAATATCTTTATACCAACTTCTGTTATCAAGATGCTATGAATAAACAGAGAATTCGTCTTCTAAAACATCTACTTTGTAAATCAACATGACACCCTAGAGCATCATGCGCATTATGATTTATCGTCTAAAGCCAGAAAATTCTCGATTCATGTATACAGAATTTTCCTCACCCCTTACATTTGATCCATTAAAGGTTAGACGAACCGTCCTTAAAGTATTGTTGCCATCAACATAACTAAACTGTAATTTATCGCCTTTCAGTTCAGCATTCAGAATGGGTTGAGTTTTCCCGCTCAAAGCAATATTACCTCCTACATACTGATACATTTGAGAGAGGTTTAATACAGTAGTCGTGTTTGAATCAAAACTATTGAGCGCCCATTCTCCCGATACATTGGCAGGAACTACCCAAAAATAAGCTTTAGCGGGTGAATCAATCTCACCATCTGGGCGCCAATCAGCCATATCAAATGCATGAGAGACGACGCGCGTTCCAGGCTTCATTTTGAGAAGGGTGGGCCTTAATTGGTAATTGAGCTCTGGCAGCAAATACAGCGTTACTACAGTTGCTTTAGAAAAATCCTCTTTAAAAATATCACCCTGGATAATTCTGACTTTATCTGCCACCCTCGCTCGCTCTACATTTCTTTGTCCGAGAGCGGCCATATCGGGGTTATATTCAATCCCAACAGCTCGTGCGCCAAACTCCCTAGCAGCAGCAATCGCAATTTTTCCATCGCCAGCTCCTAGGTCATATAAGAGATCAGAGGGGCCAACATGAGCAATTTTGAGCATCTTAGTTACAAGTTCGTTACCCGTTGGGAGCCACATTACATCCTTACCGCTTTGCCCCATATTTGGCCTGTACTTATCATCGCCAATCTCATAAAGACTTTGGCAAAAGGCATTACTAAAGACAAAAAAAGCTAAAAGAAAAGAAAGTTTTTTAAACATATTTATTGAGGGAAAGAAAAGGGGATGAGGTGAGAGTCTGATTCATGATATTTAAGGGATAAGCTAGGATTTGGCTTTATTTCCAGCGTGCAATTGCAGCATCATCTGTTGCACGAGCATCTACCCATCTCGCACCTCCTGGGGTTTCTTCCTTTTTCCAGAATGGGGCTGCCGTTTTAAGGTAGTCCATGATGAACTCGCAAGCAGCAAATGCCTCCCTGCGGTGTGCGCTGGTGACTGCTACAAGCACAATTTGATCTTCCGGCAATAGCGGTCCCACTCGATGGATGACTAGCATCTTGTAAAGATCCCAACGAACTCTGGCTTGCGTGATGATTTCTTCTAAGGCTTTCTCAGTCATACCAGGATAATGTTCCAAGGTCATGCCTGTGACTTCGCTACCATCATTCAGATCCCGAACAGTGCCCACGAAAGTCACTATTGCACCTACGCGAGGATCATCTTTACGCAGCGCTTTGACTTCAGTTGTTAAATCAAAGTCTGACTCTTGAATACGGATGAAATCATTCTGCATATTAGCCACCCGTTACCGGGGGGAAGAAAGCGACTTCAGCCCCCTCCACCAAAGCAGTAGTGTCTTTGACCATCTCTTTATTTAGAGCACAACGAATCACTTGATTACTCGCTAATACCTCAGCCCAAGGATTGCCACGCTCGATGAGGTAAGTCCTTAAATCGGCAATCGTTTTTACATCCACTGGTGTAGTAATAGCCTCTTGAGCAATACCCAACCCTTCACGGAGTGAGGCAAAGAATCGTAATTGGAGTTTCATGGATAAATGCTAATCCGATTAGGCAAGAAGTGCATTAAAGGGAATGTATTTCACCATATCCCCGGATTTAATAGGCTGGTTAGGGGGGCAGTCCACCAAACCATCACCCCAGGAAGCGCTAGTGAGCACCCCTGAGCTTTGATTTGGGAATAAATCCAAGCCACCTTGAGTATTTATCTTGACGCGTAGGAACTCATTGCGGCGGTCAGCCTTGAGCCAATCAAAATCGGCACGCATGGGGTAGGTTTGAGGAAAGCTCACATCACGCCCTTGCAGTTTCAAAATGAAGGGGCGAACAAATAATAAGAACGTCACAAAACTCGAGACAGGGTTACCAGGCAAACCGATAAACCAAGCCTCACCATCCTCTGGGGTGTTAGATTTACGAACAGCACCAAAAGCCAGAGGTTTCCCTGGCTTAATAGCAATTTGCCAAAGATCTAATCTACCTTCAGCAGTCACTGCGGGCTTGATGTGATCTTCCTCCCCCACAGATACGCCGCCAGAAGTAATGATGAGATCATGGTCTCTACTGGCTTTGCGCAAAGCCTCTCTCGTCGCCGCAAGATTGTCAGGAACAATCCCAAAATCAGTGGCATCGCAACCCAAGGATTTGATGCACGCCAACAAAGTGTCGCGATTCGAGTTGTAGATACCACCTGGTTTGAGTGGCTCACCAGGTAGAGAAAGTTCATCGCCAGTAAAAAAAGCCGCAACTTTGACTTTGCGCCTCACATTTAAATGCGTTAAGCCAGCGGAAGCAGCAACGCCCAACTCTTGCGGACGCAAAAAAGTGTCAGCCATGAGCGCTACCTTACCCGCCGTAAGATCTTCTCCCTGCTTACGAATCCACTGACCTACTGTCGGGACAATATTGACTTGTATCTGGTCAGTCGACCCCTCTGGGATAGTGCAATCCTCTTGCATCACAACCGCATCAGCGCCGGATGGAACTGGGGCACCAGTAAAAATTCTGGCAACAGTACCTGGGTCCAGTTGCGTACCCATGGAGCCCGCAGGAATACGCTGTGCAATTTTCAGAATACTTCCCAAATTTTGGGTATCTGTAGTACGCACTGCATAACCATCCATAGAGGTATTGTCCAGTGGTGGTACATCTACTAAGCTATTAACGCTTTGGGCAAGTACACGACCCAAAGCAGCTTGCATCGTAACTGTTTCAGCCTCATTCACGGGCTTTGCGTGAGAGAGCAAATGATCTAAAGCCTGCTGAGCAGTCAACATCGGTGGCTTAGTCATAGTGCTTGATCTATTTAATTGAGATGCGTTGTGATGAATGCTTTGACCTGGCTCACATCCGCATCGATATTTTCAACACGCTGCGGCAAAGACTTAATGTTTTTAAATGCTGCTGGGCACTCTGCGGGACGACCCAAAGCAATTTCAATCGTTTCTTCAAACTTGATTGGCAAGGCAGTCTCGAGAACCAGCATGGGAATGCCCGCCTGCAGATGCTCTCTCGCCACTTTGACACCATCAGCTGTATGCGTATCAATCATGACACCATACTTCGCATCGACATTACGAATTGTCTCTAGACGATTTTCATGAGTGCTGCGACCTGACTGAAAGCCGTACTGAGTCATTTCTTTAAAAACAGCGTCTTTTGAAATATCAAAGCCACCTGCTTCGTCTACCTGCTTAAACATGCCAGCGGTTACCTTGCCATCTTTACCCATCAGGTCAAAGACAAAACGTTCAAAATTACTTGCTTTAGAAATATCCATCGAAGGGCTAGAGGTATGCAAAGTCTCGGCAGACTTACGAGCGCGGTAAACGCCCGTGCGGAAAAACTCATCAAGAACGTCGTTCTCATTCGTAGCGGCAATCAAATGCGCAATTGGTAAGCCCATCATGCGAGCAATATGGCCAGCGCAAATATTGCCAAAGTTACCCGATGGCACTGTGAAGGAAACCTTTTCTGTGCTGGACTTCGTCGCCAGTAAATAACCTTGGAAGTAATAAACTACCTGAGCGACAACACGACCCCAGTTAATCGAGTTCACGGTCCCAATTTGGTGATTGGCTTTAAAGTCATGGTCGTTACTGACTGCCTTCACAATATCCTGACAATCATCAAATACACCATCCACTGCCAAGTTAAAAATGTTGGGATCTTGTAGGGAATACATCTGCGCAGATTGGAAAGAGCTCATCTTGCCGCGTGGGGAGAGCATGAACACCTTGACGCCCTCTTTGCCACGCATCGCATACTCAGCGGCACTTCCCGTATCACCAGAGGTCGCACCCAAAATATTGAGCTTCTGGCCTTTTTTCTTTAGGGCATATTCAAAAAGATTACCGAGTAACTGCATCGCCATGTCTTTGAATGCCAGTGTTGGGCCATTAGATAAACTCAGTAAACCAATCCGCGTACTCCCTTCTTCGCCGAGCCAATGCAAGGGTGTAATGTCTTGAGGATTATCTTCAGGACGACCGTTGCAATAGACTTGCTCTGTATAAGTTTTACGCAATAGGGCACGTAAATCTGCCTCAGGGATATCGTCGCAATACAGACTCAAGACTTCATAAGCAAGATCAGCATAAGATAAGCCCCGCCAAGCATCCAACTGATCTTTACTGACCTGCGGATATTCCGTTGGCAAATATAAGCCACCGTCTGGCGCCAAGCCACCTAGCAGAATTTCTAGAAAGGATTGTTGTGGGCTATTACCCCGTGTGGATTGATAAAGCATGCTGATATCAGGACAGATTTTCTAGACGGATCTTCACTACTTCGCCCGCGACAGTTTTCAGATTCTGAATTTCTAAAATCGCTGCAAGCATGTGCTTTTCTTTAGTCTCATGAGTTAGAGCGACCAAATCCGTTTGGCTCTCACCCTCGTCCGCCTCTTTTTGCAGGAGCGCATCAATCGAGATGCTATGAGCTGCCAAAATTTTGGTAATGTCGGCTAACACACCAGCTTGGTCAGCAACGCGCAGACGCAAGTAATAACTGGTAGTCACTTCACCCATCGGTAGTACAGTAATATCGCGCACAGCGTCTGGCTGAAATGCCAAGTAGGGAACGCGACTCTCAGGACTCGCGCCCAATAAACGGGCGATATCCACTAAATCAGCAATTACTGCTGAAGCGGTTGGCTCAGAGCCTGCGCCTTTACCGTAGTAAAGGGTGGTGCCTACCGCATCGCCAAATACCTGAACAGCATTCATTGCACCTTCCACGTTTGCAATCAAACGTTTAGTTGGAATCAATGTCGGATGAACGCGGAGCTCGATACCAGTAGTGGTCTTTTTGGCAATACCAAGTAACTTGATGCGATAGCCTAATTGCTCAGCATATTTAATATCAATGGCATCTAACTTGGTAATACCTTCAATGTGCGCTTTTTCAAACTGCATTGGAATACCAAAAGCAATCGCACTCATGATCGTTGCCTTATGGGCAGCATCAACACCCTCAATATCAAACGTTGGGTCTGCTTCTGCATAGCCTAAGCGTTGGGCTTCTTTCAAGACGGTTGCAAAATCCAAGCCTTTGTCGCGCATCTCAGAAAGGATGAAGTTAGTCGTGCCATTAATAATGCCGGCGATCCACTCAATCCGGTTAGCAGTTAAGCCTTCGCGCAAAGCCTTAATAATCGGGATGCCCCCTGCAACAGCTGCCTCAAAAGCCACCATCACACCCTTCTCGTGGGCGGCTTTAAATATCTCGTTACCATGAACGGCAATCAAAGCCTTGTTGGCTGTCACCACATGCTTACCGGCGGCGATGGCTTCAAGTACTAAGTCTTTCGCAATACCGTACCCACCAATCAACTCAACCACAATATCGATCTCAGGATTACTAATGACTGCACGGGCATCACTCACAACTTGCGCATGATCTTTTACCAATTCTTTGGCACGTTCTACATTGAGATCGGCAACGGTATGAATACGAATGCCGCGACCAGCGCGACGGGTAATTTCATCTTGGTTACGTTCGAGAACAGTGAATACACCACCACCTACAGTGCCAATGCCTAATAGCCCAACTTGAATCGGTTTCATGATGCCTTTGCTGCTGTTGAATTAGTCGCTTTACGACTATGTTTTTGACGATAACGCTCTAGAAAACGTGCAAGACGGCTAATAGCCTCCGTGATCACATCCTCATGAGGTAAGAACACAACGCGGAAGTGATCTGGCTTAGACCAGTTAAAACCAGAGCCTTGAACTAGCAACACCTTTTCCTCTTTCAAGAAATCAGCCACAAATTGCTGATCATCTTCAATTGGATACATCTCTGAATCGAGCTTCGGAAATAAATACAAAGCAGACTTTGGCTTGACGCAAGTCACACCTGGAATCGCTGTAATGAGCTTCCATGCAAGATCACGTTGCTTAGCCAAGCGACCCCCTTCAGCCACCAGGTCGTTAATGCTTTGATAGCCTCCTAGGGCTGTTTGAATGGCGTACTGGCCTGGCACGTTGGCACAGAGGCGCATCGAGGAAAGCATGTTGAGACCTTCGATGTAATCTCGAATCATCTCTTTATCGCCTGACACCACCATCCAGCCAGCACGGTAGCCGCAAGAGCGATAGTTTTTGGACAGGCCATTAAAAGTGATCGTCACTACATCAGTCGATAAAGATGCCAAGGAAATGTGTTTCTCTTGGTCATATAACATCTTGTCATAAATCTCATCGGCGAACAGTATCAAGCCAAACTCACGGGCGATTACTGTTAACTCGGTCAATACTTCTTTGGAATAAATTGCGCCTGTTGGATTATTAGGATTAATCACCACAATCGCTTTGGTCTGAGGAGTAATCTTTTTGCGGAGATCAGCCAAATCAGGTGCCCACTCTTTAGATTCATCACAGAGATAATGCACAGGAGTACCGCCAGACAAACTCACTGCAGCAGTCCATAAGGGGTAATCAGGGGCAGGCACTAGTACTTCATCACCATTATTTAGCAATGCATTCATTGCCATGACAATTAACTCT
This sequence comes from Polynucleobacter sp., assembly GCA_044340835.1. Taxonomy (GTDB): domain Bacteria; phylum Pseudomonadota; class Gammaproteobacteria; order Burkholderiales; family Burkholderiaceae; genus Polynucleobacter. The sequence goes on along the minus strand of JBIISV010000005.1, from coordinate 22,659 downwards.
GACACGCCGTTGCCAGTATAAATATCATCCAAAGTGACACCTTGAATGCCTTTTTCTTGGCTATAGTGCATGATTGCCTTACGTGCTGCAAAGATCCCCTTGGAATCGGAGTACGCTGAGGCATTAGCTAGATTTCGGATCATATCTAGCTGAATCTCTTCGGGAGGATCAAAACCAAAAACACCCACATTGCCGATATTTAATTTAATGATTTTGTGACCCTCCTCCTCCATGCGCTGAGCAAGCTCCAACACGGGTCCACGTATGTCATAACAGACGTGATTGAGTTTTTCTGACTTTAGGATCGGTTTCACAATAAATTAAAGGGTAAGTTCTTGAAATCTAGGAAAAAATAGCTGGCTATAATTCCTATAATTATGACAGAGAGTCCATGTGAAGCTTCAATCTGACCCCCATTCAGGAGCCAATACGATTACCGGTTATGGCGATGGCTATATCGAGATCAATCAGATCCCCTATAGACATGCTGTTTTATTGAGCTCTGATGGTGAAATCTTAGAGTGGTCAGTCAAATCCTTTGATGAGCTGAGTACAACAGATTTCAGTCAAATGGTCGCCCTTAAGCCTGAATTAATCATTATTGGAACTGGCAAGCGCCAGCGCTTTCCGGGGCCCGAACTCTTAAAAACACTTATTGAAGCGAAGATTGGCTTTGAGGTGATGGATTCACAGGCGGCCTGCCGCACTTACAATATTTTGGTTGGCGAAGGTCGTCAAGTCTTGCTCGCACTGATCGTGGAAACTCTCTAATGCAATTTGGTCAAATTCGGCAGTCCAGCGCCCTCAACCCAGTTTCTATTTTAATTCTAGTGCTGGTATATGCATTACTGTGGTTTGGCACCCTCAACTATCGCCACCTTATTCCATCTGATGAAGGTCGTTACGCGGAGATTGCCCGTGAGATGCTGGTTACAGGGGATTGGGTAACACCTCGCTATAACGGCTATAAGTATTTTGAAAAGCCGCCACTGCAAATTTGGGCTACTGCTAGCGCATTCAACATTTTTGGGATTGGTGATTGGCAAGCACGCTTATGGACTGCCCTCACTGGATTTCTCACGATTGTTTTTATTGGATTTACTGGTGCACGCATCTATAGCGCCCGAGCAGGATGGTTGGCTGCAATTGCCTTGGCATCTAGTCCGATGTGGGTTATTGGAGGGCACATCAACTCGCTGGATATGGGCTTATCCGCATTCTTGGTTGCTGCCCTTTGCAGTCTTTTATTAGCACAAACTTCACGCAACTCAAGCGACACTAGAAAATGGATGTGGGCTTGCTGGGCCTTTATGGCTCTTGCAACCCTGTCTAAGGGAGTTATCGGCGTGGCTATCCCCGGGATGGTGTTTATTGTTTATTCCATTACTGCTTGGGACTGGAAGATTTGGAAGCGCCTACACATTATTAGCGGCACTATTTTATTTTTAGCAATTACAGCACCCTGGTTTGTTTTGGTAGCGCAACGCAATCCCGAGTTCCTCGAGTTCTTCTTTATTCATGAGCACTTGCAACGCTTTACTCAGAGTGCCCACAGTAGAACAGGTCCTATTTATTACTTCCTTCCACTGCTCTTGCTTGGCTTTTTGCCATGGATTGCACAAACTCCAGGAGCATTTTTCCAAGCCTGGCGAGAGCGCAATCGCGAGTTCTCCAGTGGCTGGTTACTAACCTGTTGGTTTGCAGTGATCTTGGGATTTTTTAGCATCTCTCAGTCAAAGTTGCCTGGCTACATCATTCCCATCTTCCCAGCGCTAGCAATGCTTGTCGGACATCGCTTAGATCGCAATCTGAGCTTTAGTAACTCAGTCGGACTACCTTGGCAAATACAAATGCTCTGCTTTGCCATTCTTGGCGGTATTGGATTTTTCTTCTTAGGGGAGGTTAGCAAGCAAGCTCGGCCTGATGAAATTGAATCCTATGCGCAGTACACCTACTGGATCATTGCGGCATTAATTGCATTGATTGTATTTAGCCTTTTAGCGTTTGTGCAAAGTAAACGCAAGGGCTTGTCTAGCATTACCAGCTTTGCCAGCGGCTTTTTCCTCTGCGCCATGATTGCAGGTACAGGTCATGAGACCTTGGGACGCGCAGTGTCTGGCATCGACTTAGTGAATCAAGTAAAGTCAGACATCCCAGAAAAGACAAACTTTTATTCAGTACGAATTTTAGATCATACGGTGCCTTTCTATTTAGGCAGAACTATGACTATGGTGGAATTTCCAGATGAGTTAGCGTTTGGAGTCAAACAACAGCCTGAGTTATGGCTACCCACCTTGGATGCCTTTATCGAACGCTGGAAGGAAGACCAAACAGCGTACGCATTAATGGTTCCGGAACAATATGTAGAGCTACAAAAACTCAATATCCCGATGCAAGAGGTGGGTAGAGATTCTCGGCGTGTGATTGTTAAGCATCCTGAATCTACAAGCACTTCACCACAATAAGGTCTTAAGCTCAACCATGTCGACTACAGAAAACACGCTGCCCTTCATTCCATTTACACGTCCACACTTCAATCAAGAAACAATAGATGCAGTTGCTGAGGTCTTGCGTTCTGGCTGGGTGACTTCAGGACCCAAACTTGCTGAGTTTGAAGCTACCTTAAGCAACTATTTTGGCGGGCGTCCTGTACGTTGTTTTGCCAATGGCACCGCAACCATGAAAATTGCCTTGCAGCTTACTGGCATAGGGCCAGGCGATGAGGTCATCACTACTCCGATCTCTTGGGTGGCTACCTCCAATGTTATTTTGAGTGTGGGCGCAACACCTGTATTTGTTGATGTTGATCCCATCACCCGCAATCTTGATTTAGATAAAGTAGCTGCAGCAATTACACCCAAGACCCGCGCCATCATGCCCGTCTATTTGGCAGGACTGCCTGTCGACATTGATCAACTCTATGCTTTAGCGAAACAGTACAAGCTTCGTGTCATTGAAGATGCAGCGCAGGCATTTGGATCACAGTGGAAAGGTCAAAAGATTGGCAGTATTGGCGACCTGGTGAGCTTTAGCTTTCAGGCTAACAAAAATTTATCCACTGTTGAAGGTGGTTGCTTAGTCCTGAATAATCTCGATGAAGCTAAGCTGGCGGAGAAACTGCGTTTGCAAGGCGTGGTACGCCAAGGCGTAGATGGTATGGATGTGGATATCCTTGGCGGCAAAGATAATTTGACTGATGTGAATGCAGTCATTGGCCTGCATCAACTCAAACAACTTCCCGCATTTCAGGGTCGCAGAACTGCTCTAGCTAGACAGTATTTTGACGTCATCCGTACTGAGATGAAATCTGCCGGACTAAATGCTCTAGATTTAGAACTTCCAGTTGAAAACTTTACTGACAGTAACTGGCATATGTTCCAAGTTGTTTTACCGCTGGAGCAATTGAATGTTGATCGCGCACAAGTGATGAGCGAACTGAAAGATCTTGGTATCGGCACCGGTGTGCATTACCCCACCATTACTGGATTTACGCTATACCAGAAGCTGGGCTACCAAACCGAGTCCACCCCCATTGCGCAACGTATTGGTCGCGCGATCCTAACCCTACCCCTCTTTCCAGGAATGGCGGATCAAGATATTGGCCGCATAGTGAGTGCTTTGGTGGGAATTTTGAAGAAACACAGCAAAAAGTAGGCTAGCAAGCAGAATCAGGCAAAATTGCAGTATGACTGCGAATTTAGCCAACCAAGCCAGCAATCCCATGCTCAGCATTGTCATCCCGGTTTATAACGAGGAGGATGGCCTCCAAGCCCTCTTTGATCGCCTGTATCCAGCACTCGATATCATCGCGAACAAGCGCAAGCTTGCCTATGAAGTGGTGTTTGTGAACGATGGCAGCAAGGATCGTTCCGCTGGTATCTTGGCCAAGCAAGTGGAGTTACGCCCTGATGTGACACGCGCCGTTTTGTTTCATAGTAACTTTGGCCAGCACATGGCAATCATGGCTGGCTTTGAATACTCTCGCGGCGAATACATCATTACCCTAGATGCCGACTTACAAAACCCTCCAGAAGAAATTGATGCACTGACCAATGAATTGCTCAAGGGTCATGACTACGTTGGAACTATTCGTGCAGATCGTCGCGATAGCATCTTCAGAAAATTTGCTTCACGCGCCATGAACCATTTGCGCCAGAAAATTACCCGCATCACGATGACCGACCAAGGCTGTATGTTGCGTGGCTATAGCCGTCGGATTGTTGATCTCGTGCGTCAGTGCGATGAGAGCAATACTTTTATTCCCGCATTGGCTTATACCTTTGCTGCGAATCCAACGGAGATTACCGTTAAACACGAAGAGCGTTTTGCTGGTGAATCTAAATACAGCCTGTATCAGTTGATTCGTCTGAACTTTGACCTAGTAACCGGCTTCTCTGTCATGCCCTTACAGATCTTCTCTATCTTAGGCATGTTGTTAGCAATGGCAGCTGGTAGTTTATTTATGTACCTCCTGGTACGCCGCTTTGTTTTAGGTGCTGAGGTTGAGGGAGTGTTTACTCTCTTCGCTCTCACTTTCTTCTTGATTGGTGTGATGCTCTTTGGTCTTGGCTTACTTGGCGAGTACATTGGCCGTATCTACCAACAGGTGAGAGAGCGCCCACGCTATGTTGTGCAAACTGTTTTAGAGAAAAAATAATTGCACGCAGTTGTCTTTGCTTATCACGATGTGGGCGTCAACTGCCTCAAAGCATTACTCCATGCGGGCATACAAATTGATCTGGTAATTACCCATCAAGATGATCCCCATGAGAATGTCTGGTTTGGGAGTGTTGCTAAACTTTGTGAGGATCAAAAAATTCCTTACATCACACCCAATGCGAATCAGCTGAAGGATCTTTTGCCGCAGCTTCAAAAATTGGCACCCGATTACCTTTTTTCTTTTTACTATCGCCATATGATTCCCGCAGAGCTCTTAGCCTGCGCTAACATTGGCGCCTTGAATATGCACGGCTCACTTTTGCCAAAGTACCGAGGTCGTGCACCAGTCAACTGGGCAGTCTTGCATGGAGAAGCTGAAACAGGCGCCACTTTGCATGTCATGGAAGCTAAACCAGATGCGGGTGATATCGTCGGACAGTCATCAGTCTCCATTGGCCCCAATGAAACTGCGATGGAGGTCTTTGGCAAAGTGAGTCAGGCGGCCGTAAATGTGATGAATCAAGCGCTACCAGAACTTGTCCAGGGTCATATCCCTAGAAAACCCAACTTACTTGATCAAGGCAGCTATTTTGGGGGCCGCAAACCTGCAGATGGGCAAATTCTGTGGCATCAGAGAGCAAAACAGGTTCATGACCTCGTCAGGGCGGTTGCACCGCCCTATCCAGGCGCTTTTACAGACTGGCAAGGTCAGCGCATGATTGTGGCTCGCACCAGCCTAGAGGGGCCATTCCCGGCCCAATTAGATCTTCAGGTGGCTGGTATCCAAGTGGTTGATAATCAGATATTCGGCGTTTGCGGCGACCAAAAAGCAGTAGCGATACTAGACTGGTTTCCAGCAAAGAATTAACCAATAAAAAGCAGCGGCTTTTAGATTAAAAACAGGGTAGTAAAGATGAAAAAAGTACTCATTCTTGGCGTAAACGGCTTTATTGGTCACCACCTTTCAAAGCGCATCCTAGACACAACGGATTGGGATGTTTATGGCATGGATATGCAAAATGATCGCCTCGGTGATTTGGTAAATCATCCCCGCATGCACTTCTTTGAAGGTGACATCACTATTAATAAGGAGTGGGTTGAATACCATATCCGCAAATGCGATGTCATTCTGCCTTTAGTAGCCATTGCTACTCCAGCTACCTATGTTCAGCAGCCACTCAAAGTCTTCGAACTCGACTTCGAGGCGAACTTACCCATCGTACGCTCTGCCGTGAAGTACAAAAAGCATTTGGTGTTTCCATCCACATCTGAAGTGTATGGCATGTGTGAGGACAGTGAATTTGATCCTGCTAAATCCAATATGGTTTACGGTCCCATTAATAAGCCTCGCTGGATTTATGCTTGCTCAAAGCAGCTGATGGATCGCGTGATCTGGGGTTACGGTATGGAAGGTTTACGTTTTACCCTCTTCCGCCCATTTAACTGGATTGGCCCTGGTCTAGATAGCATCTACACACCAAAAGAAGGTTCTTCCCGTGTGGTCACTCAATTCCTAGGTCACATCGTTCGCGGTGAACCAATCAACTTAGTAGATGGTGGCGCACAGAAACGTGCCTTCACTTATGTTGATGACGGTATCGATGCCTTGGTTCGTATCATCGCCAATCAGGATGGTATTGCTAATGGCAAGATCTACAACATCGGCAACCCAAAGAACAATCACTCTGTTCGCGAACTTGCCAATCAAATGCTAGAAATCGCTCGCAGTATTCCGGAGTACGCCAAGACAGCTAATGAAGTCAAGATTCTAGAAACCACTTCTGGCGCATATTACGGCGAAGGCTATCAAGATGTTCAAAACCGCGTTCCTGCGATTGACAATACGATGAGCGAGCTAGGCTGGAAGCCAACTACCAACATGAGTGATGCACTCAAAAACATTTTTGAAGCCTATCGTCTTGACGTAGAAAAAGCACGTCACTTAGTGGACAAAGAGTAAGCGAAAGTCAATTTAAGATCTCATGGCTAAGATTGCACTCAAGGTAGATGTGGATACCTTACGTGGTACCAAAGAGGGTGTACCAAATTTAGCGCGCACACTTGAGCGCTTTGGACTCAAGGCCACATTCTTATTTAGTCTTGGTCCTGACCATACCGGCTGGGCCCTCAAGCGAGTATTTCGTCCCGGCTTCCTTAAGAAGGTCAGCCGCACCTCTGTAGTAGAGCATTACGGCATCAAGACCTTGCTGTATGGCGTCCTACTTCCTGGGCCAGATATTGGCAAACAGGCTGCTGCTGAAATGAGAGCGATTGATGCTGCTGGTCATGAGACAGGGATTCATACTTGGGACCACGTAGCCTGGCAAGATGCGGTTCGCCATCGTGACGCCCAATGGACTAAAGCGCAGATGCAAAAAAGCTGGGATCGCTTTAATGAAATCTTTGGACACGCGCCAGTAACTTATGGAGCTGCTGGCTGGCAAATGAATGAATCCGCCTTTGAGCAACTCGATCAATGGGGGATTCAGTACTCATCTGATGGCAGAGCCGAACCTAATCTCATGCCCTACCGTTTTGCATTGCCTTCTGGCAAAGCAAAGCATGTTCAGTACCCCACTACCTTACCTACTTTTGATGAATTAATTGGTATAGATGATGCTGATGAGTTTGGTGCAGTCAAGAGACTTCTAGAAATTACCCAAAGCAACCCCAATGACCAGGTATTTACTTTACATGCGGAGTTAGAGGGTCAAAAGCTACTGCCAGCCTTCGAGCAACTACTTGCTGGCTGGCTAAACCAGGGCCATGACCTTGTCACCATGGGCAAACTTCACCAATCCTGGGAAGCTACTAAGCAGCTGGATAAAATAGCCATACAGCCTGTAAGCTGGGGAGAAATCCCCAACCGGAGTGGTGAACTCATTGTGCAAACAGCCTGAGTAGCGCCACAGTTAGCATTATCACGATTCAGTAATATATAAAACTCAATAAGAGGGACCATCATGACAGTAGCAATTGGTAAACCAATGCCCCAGTGCGCAATTCCAGCCACATCAGGTTTAACCTTTACGCCAGATTCAGCTAAAGGCAAAAAACTAGTAATCTACTTTTATCCAAAAGACATGACTCCTGGTTGCACTGCAGAGTCTGGTGAGTTTCGTGACAATATCGATGCCTTTACCAAAGCCAATACGCTGATCGTTGGCGTGTCCAGAGATAGCCTAAAGTCTCATGATAATTTCCGGAGCAAATTGGAGCTGCCATTTGAGTTAGTTGCTGATACCGAAGAAACACTCTGCCAACTCTTTGGTGTAATGAAAATGAAGAATATGTATGGCAAACAGGTTCGCGGCGTAGAGCGTAGTACCTTCCTCTTTGACTCCTCAGGAACCCTCGTGAAAGAGTGGCGTGGCCTCAAGGTTCCCGGTCATGTGACAGAGGTATTACAGGCAGCCCAAATCACCAAATAATTTTTAATTAAATTTATTCTGGGGTACTTGCAAAGCCCAGAATTTGGGTTAAAGTTGTTGTTATGCACCGTAAACGACGGGAAAGTCTAACAATCCGTTTGACTCATCAGCCTGAATACTTGAGATTAGGCTCGGTAAAGAATCCCCGCCGTTTTACAGATTGCTGTTCACTCAGTTTCGCTTTAAACCGTCAATGCAATCCGCTTGACGGTTTTTTCTTTTAGGAGAGTCGCATGCCATTGCCCCCAATCCCAACTCAAATTGCTGGCCAAGTAAAAATTAGCACTAAGGACACTCCCAATTTAAAGAAACGTCCTGCACCAGCAAAACCAGTTGCAATGGAGGTGCATGCACCGCATTGGGAAAATGAAGCAGAAGAGGATTTCACTGATGCTGAAGAGGCGCTCGAGAAAATCAAGGGGGATCACCGCGCAGCATCAGTTCATGAGAATAAGGTGAACCATATTCCAGCCAAACCCAAGCGCATGATTCGTACCGGACCTCCCAGTCTCTTTGTTCTGGATACCAATGTACTGATGCATGATCCTAGCTCTTTATTTCGTTTCTCGGAACATGATCTATTTCTGCCGATGACGACGCTTGAGGAGTTGGATAACCACAAAAAGGGTATGACCGAAGTTGCTCGCAACGCTCGTACAGTGAGTCGCTCCCTTGATCAATTAGTGGCTGGTACAAGCGGCACCTTAGATGATGGTATTCCGCTCAATAAACTGGGCAATCAAGATGTTTCAGGTCGACTGTTCTTTCAAACCAAACTCTCCACTCAAGCTTTGCCAGAGGGATTACCGGAGGGCAAAGGCGATAACTTGATTCTAGCCGTTGTCAGTGAACTCCAAAAGACTCGTAAAGGTCAAGAAGTTGTACTAATTTCAAAAGATATCAACATGCGCATTAAGGCGCGTGCCTTGGGCCTACCCGCTGAAGACTATTTCAACGACCAGGTACTAGAAGACCGCGACTTAATGTATTCCGGCGTGATGGCATTACCCGCAGATTTTTGGCCAAAGCATGGCAAAGCAATGGAGAGTTGGTCTGATGGTAAATCAGGCACGATGTTTTACAGAATTACCGGGCCTTCCGTACCTAGTATGTTGGTCAATCAGTTTGTTTATCAAGAAAATCCTGATGGCTCAACCCCCTTTTACGCCCAGGTAAAAGAGATCAATGGTAAGACTGCCCTACTGCAAACTCTCAGAGATTTTTCGCACCAAAAAAATAATGTGTGGAGTGTCACTGCACGCAATCGCGAACAAAATTTCGCCATGAACCTGCTCATGAATCCCGATGTAGACTTCGTCACCCTACTAGGTCAAGCTGGTACCGGAAAAACCTTGCTAGCCTTGGCTGCTGGCTTAGAGCAAGTTCTCGATAGCAAGCGTTATAACGAGATCATCATTACCCGCGCTACCGTACCCGTTGGCGAAGATATTGGATTCTTACCAGGTACCGAAGAAGAAAAGATGCAACCATGGATGGGTGCCTTTGATGACAATCTAGAAGTGCTCCATCGCAATGAAGATAATGCTGGCGAATGGGGTCGTGCTGCCACACAAGAATTGATCCGCTCGCGCATCAAAGTCAAGAGTATGAACTTTATGCGTGGTAGAACATTCGTGAGTAAGTTTGTCATCATCGATGAAGCACAAAATCTCACACCTAAACAAATGAAAACATTGGTTACCCGTGCTGGTCCAGGAACCAAAATTATTTGTTTAGGCAATATCGCGCAGATTGATACACCTTACTTAACCGAAGGTTCTTCAGGTCTTACCTATGTAGTGGATCGCTTCAAAGGCTGGCGTCATGGTGGACATGTGACCCTAGCTCGCGGGGAGCGCTCCCGTCTTGCGGATCATGCTGCTGACGCACTTTAAGCAAGCCCCATTATGCCGTACCCTGATGGGGTGCGGCATTTTTATTTGCTTCCTTCTAGCGCTCACGGGGTGTGGTAGTTTTGGCTCTAAAAATCCTGTAGTTAAAGTTGCCCAATTCAAACAAGATACGAGTGTGGGCACTGAGGATATCTCTATTGCGGCCTTAGGTTTAGTAGGAGTGCACTATCGCTATGGAGGTAATAATCCTAAGGGTGGATTTGATTGCAGTGGCCTCATCAACTATGTCTATAGCAAATCAGCCAATATCAAACTACCGCGGACCATCCAGGAGATGAGCAGTAAAGGTCAAAGTATTGGTAGCCAAGCACCTGCGCCAGGTGATTTAGTCTTCTTTAATACCACTGGTGAAAAATATTCTCATGCGGGGATCTATGTAGGGCAAGGAAGATTTGTACATGCGCCAAGCGCAGGGGGAACTGTACGCCTGGAGTTCATCACATCGCCGTATTGGGCAGCTAAATTTATTGAGGCAAGGCGGATAGCAGCTCAGTAAGAAAATCAAGTGAGGCACTAGCTGGCAAATAGATAGTATGCAAAGTCATGCCCAAATGGCAAAACCCCCATCATTGCTGATGGGGGTTTACTTTTTTTGAGACGATTCGAAAATCAGGGCTGATTAAAAATAGGCTTGACCACGCTCTACTGGCGGCTCCCATTCGCAGTCAGACCATGGACCATCGCCATTTTCTTTGATGTAAGAAATGCTGCCCTCTTTAGTTGGCTTATGGGTGCCGTCAAAAAAGTTTTGGAGCCAGTCAAATACATAATCATGGCAATCCATACCGCCTAAGTTTGCAATACTCCATAGTGGATGGTATTGATTTTCAAAAACCCACATCTCCTTTGGAACCTTCAAGTCATCATATGCTTCTATCGCATCTTCTAAAGGGCAAAGCGGGTCAAACTCGCCGGTGACCAATAGAGTTGGACATTTAATTTTGTCCAAATGACCTCTGACAGTCATATCCTTTGCGACCTCTTCATCAAAGCGCTGCTCATCTTCGTACCCCGCCATATACATAAACATTTGTTTAAATCGTGGAGAGGATTGAGTGAAGATGGTGTTATTAGGATTGAAGCAAGCTACCGAAGAAACAACAACGGCAGCACGATGATCATAGCTTGACAATCTGAGTGACCAATAACTTCCCATGCTGATACCGTAGATAGCAATCTTATCTTTATCTACTTCTGGGCGAGTCATCAAGTAACTAATCACGGCAGCGCCTGCACGCTCATAATTATCACCTACCGCTCTAATTTTTTGAATATTTGAATTACCTTGACCAGGACCATCCATAGCTAGAACATGGAACCCACGCGCTAAGCCGATATTATGGTAAGCCTTAGGAAACACCTCTTTTGTTTGATCCATTCCAGGCACATAGATCACTACGGGTGCCTTACGACGATCTGGTAGGAGGTGCAATAAACAAGAAATTGTTTTGCCGTCATCAAACTCAACCTCTACACGCTCGATTGGATAGTCGGCAGTCTCGCTACGTAAATCCACCATCTCTGATAGCTTTACATTGAGTCTTTTCTTAACAGGATGGTCATCAAAATAAATCGGATGTTGAGCATGGCGATAGGATTCAATCGCATGATCAAAATGGTAAGTAGCGGAAGCGTTAGCGCCACGCTCCTTAGCCGCCTTTGCCAGGCGCTCATGTCTCTCGGCAGCCTCGAGCCATACCTTTGGCAGCATTCGATAATTCCTTGCGCGCTTGCCCGTAGGCACCTCAATATCATCTCGCTCAAAGTTCTGCACTCGACCGCGCATATTCAATGCAAGATCGAGCATCCATTGCTGATTGTCTCGTTCTGTTCTCAGTTTCTTCAACATCGTGTCTCCCTAATAATGGTTATAGTGATTCAAAATTCAGTATTCATTTTATAGAACATCAAGATAGTTAAAACCTACAGAATCTCTATCCTGAATCCTTGCAGATTGAGTTTATAGTTTTATCAAACTTGAAAAACGTTCATTCAAATTTGATCTTATTCTCTGATATAAATTCAGCCCATTTGCCTGTTTCCAACTTCACCTGATCAGTCCATGCTTGAGGTGACTTGGATAGCACAACTGTCATCATTCCTTTGCTCATCCGCTCTTTTGTCTCAGGCGTGGACATGACTTTTACGATCAAGCCGTATAACTTATCAACGATTGGCTTAGGTGTTGCAGCGGGGGCAAAAATCCCTTGCCATGCATTCGTACCAATACCCTGATAGCCAAGCTCAGCCATAGTTGGCACATTAGGCATCTCTGCCAATCGTGCTGGTGCAGTGGTAGCAATGGCCTTGATCTTGCCTGCTTTGATTTGCTCGTTTGTCGATGCTAAATTAATAAATGCCAATTGTGTCTCATTAGCCATCAGAGATGGCACCATGCCTGCGGCACCATTTTTATAGGGTATATGCACAATATTGGTATTGGTTGTTCTAGCAAACTTCAACATATCCAAATGCGGATATGAACCAATTCCTGCAGAACAATAATTTACCTTACCAGGATTCTTCCTAAGGTAGTCAATAGTTTCGGCTACCGAATTGGCTGGAAAATCTGCGCTAGCGGCAAGCACGTGGGGGATTTCCGCAAGCTCGGTAATCCCAATCAAATCACGGGAAGGCTTCACATTTCCATTGCCGCTTTCATTAATTGCATTTGTGGTTACATTGCCGACAAAAAGAGTGTATCCATCTGGCGCCGCCTTAATGGCTGCTTCTAGGGCAATATTGCCAGAAGCCCCCGTTCTGTTTTCAACAATAAATGCCTGGCCAGTACTCTCAGCCATCTTGCTCGCAAGATAACGAGCCACAATATCGGTTGCCCCACCAGGCGCGAAGGGGACGATAATTTTTACAGCTCGAGAAGGATAATTTTGTACGGCTTCCGCAGACTGAGCCAGCGCACTTCCTGCATGGGAAAGACATAAAGTTGCTAAAGAAAAAAATACGCCTTTAGACAATAGACTTACACCAAATAATTTATTGAGCAGCATAGTTAAAAATCCTTCTCTTATCCGAATAAGTAAAAAATAATTACACCAAAAAAATGAGGCTAGCGAAGTTCATGCTAGGATCATATTAACAAATATACATAAAATTAAACATGGAGACTGAAATGGCAGGTAACTGGAATTTATTTGGCAAAAAATCTAAGAGGCTGGGCGGAATCCTTTTTTGTGGATGCTCCCTATGCCCGGTAGTTCCAAATGATGGTGGTGGTTCTTTGAGGTCCGCCAAAAGAAGTCCAGTCATCATTAATGGCAAACGAGCTAAAACTGTCGACATACATGCCCATTGCCTCTTTCAAGAAGCCATGGACTTGTTAGATGACAAAGGTGCATCTGTAATTCCACCTACCTTAGGCGCACAAGAGCACTTCATCCGTACCGAAGATGGATTGAGGGAGCGGATTCGCGGCATGGACGAGATGGGAATCGATGTAGAGATTATTAGCGTAAACCCTTACTGGTATGGGCTTGAGCGTGATCTTGCGGAGAAAATTTGCGCCATCAATAACGATTGCCTCACTGAGTTAAATAATAAGTATCCAGATCGACTTTATGGTTTTGCTTCCCTAGCAATGCAATTTCCTGACTTGGCTGTAAAGCAGTTGGAAGAAGCAATGACTCGGCGTGGCTTAAAAGGTGCAGCTATCGGCGGTAGCGTTTTGGGAGATGACTTTGCAAATCCCCGTTTCCATCCCGTACTAGCTAAAGCCGAAGAATTAGGTGCTACATTATTTATTCACCCACAAAGTACACCTCAATTAGCCTCTCGATTTAAAGGTAATGGTTGGCTAGCCAATACCATTGGCAACCCGCTCGATACCACCATCGCACTCGAAAAATTAATTTTTGAAGGTATTTTTGACAAGTACCCTAAGTTAAAAATATTGGCTGCTCATGGCGGAGGCTTCTTAGGGTCTTACGCACCACGTATGGATGTGAGCTGCCGTATCTCCCCATCAAATTGCAATCCGGATATTAAGCTCAAGAAAAAACCGTCTGAATACCTCAATCAAATTTATTTTGACGCTTTGGTATTTACTGGTGAAGCCTTGCGACATTTGGCTGCACAAGTAGGTGCAAGTCAAATTATGATTGGTACAGACTGGCCAATTCCGTGGGAGTTAGATCCAGTGGGTCACATCATGAATACACCTGAACTAACTGATGAAGAGCGCTTCCAAATCTTAGGGGGTAACGCTAATCGAGTATTGAATTTAGATCTTTACAAAGATGCTTAATCTTTAGAAACTCATTTTTTGTAGTTTTGGCTTTTGTGGTCTTTCAACAATAATTAGGAGGAGCAAATGAATTTATTATCTAAAAAACGTCGTTTGGTACTGCAGGCCGGAGTAGGTAGCTTACTGGGATTGCCCTTGCCCTCATATTCTCAAGGCGCATACCCAAATAGGCCTATTAAAATTATTGTTCCTTTTCCTCCTGGCAATACTATCGATATAGTAGCCAGATTAGTGCAAGGCAGAATGTCTAGCGTGCTCGGACAAAGCGTCATTGTTGAAAACATTTCCGGTGCTGGTGGACGAATCGGTATGGCAGCAGTTGCAAGAGCCAATCCTGATGGCTATACGATTGGTGCCGGCCAATCTGGAACGCTTTGGGTTCAACCTCATACAACCAAAGATAGTCAATTTGATGCCGCAAAAGATCTGGTTCGAATTGCATTATCGGTACGCAATTTTAATGTACTAGTTCGCACGAACAACACGCCATTTAATACGCTTCCAGAAATGATTGCCTGGGCCAAAGCCAACCCAGGAAAATTAACCTTAGGCACGAACGGAGAGGGCGGATTCCCCCATCTTTGGTTTGAGGATTTAGCAAAACAAGCGGGCTTTACATTCAACTTCATACCCTATAAGGGTGCTACTCAGGTCGCCACTGATTTAGTCTCTGGGCAAATCATGGTGGCAGCAGATGGCGTTTCTGCAATGGTACCGTTCATCAACAGCAATCAAATTAAATTAGTGGCCGTCACTAGTGAAGCGCGAGCTCCACAGTTCCCCAATACGCCAACAATATCAGAAACAATTCCCAACTTTCTTGCTGTTGGTGAATTCGGCTTCGTTGGGCCTGCAAAAATGGCTCCTGAGCATATTCGTATTCTCAATAATGCGATTAATACGGCAATCCAATCTCCAGAAGTTCGTGAAAAACTTCCTGGCCTTGGTCTCACACCGGTTGTGCAATCAGCAGAGTATTTTGAGCAAGTCTTTGCAAAGCAATATGAACGATTTGGCAACATCGTTAAAGCAATTGGGTATCAACCTAAGTAACTCGATACAAAAAGCCCCTCAATATGATTGAGGGGCTTTCTTTTTTTCAAAACACTTTAACTCAGAGGCGTGCTCTCTAGAGCATCTCTAAAAATTAAGCAAATCCCCATTCACTCATGGGAAGAGACCTAATTAAACCTTAGGGAATTGCCTAGCTGCCCAATAAATAGTTCCATCTGGACCGTATTTCTCAGAATGAGGAGTATCGGAATCCATGGTGAAGGTATCCCCAAGCTTTAGGTGCTCAGTCTCATCACCACGTGTAAGCCACATTTCGCCTTGCGCTACCACAGCATGAACAGCAAACTCATGCGTATGAGTGTGGCTAACTTGATTTGGCTCCCACTTCCGAATAGATACCTCATCATATCCAAGCGCTTTTGTTTTCTCTGTAAATTCTTCTAGGGTAATCAAGGCCATATTTGCTCCAAAATAGATTGATGATGCTCTTAAAGTAAATTATAGATCCATAGCCGCGATCACATTGGCCTGGTTCATTGGTAAATTACGGACACGAACTCCCATTGCATTATTTACAGCATTCGCAATTGCAGCGGCAACCGGACCTGTCACGCACTCTCCTACTCCAAGAGTAGGCTCATAAGGCCTATTAATTAATTCAATATCCAATTGGGGAATCTCTTTAAAAGTCAGTATTGGATAGTCTTCCCAATTAAGCGAAGTAATTCTCGTTCTATCGAATTGCAGTTGCTCTTTTAGAGCCCAGCTAGCCGCCTGAATAATGCCGCCCTCAATTTGATTCAATATCCCATCAGGACTAATAATGAGACCACAGTCAATTGCAGCAAAGATTTTCTTCACCTTTACGGTGTCCTCAACAATCACCTCTGCAATGACAGCTGCATAACCGCCGAGATTTTTGTAGCGCGCAAAACCTACGCCGTAACCATGAGACCCATCGCTTTGCCTATCTGCCTGCCACTGAGCTTTAGCGCTGACTGCCTTTAACACCGCAATCGCTCTTTCATCTTTAAGGTGGCGGAGACGAAATTCAATAGGGTCTAACTTTGCCTCTGCAGCAAGTTCATCCATGAATGACTCAATCGCAAAAATATTCATGTATGCGCCTAATGCCCTTAAGGAGGAGGTCCGAATTGGCATTGACTGTATTACGTGATTTACTATTTTGCAATTTGGGAGATCGTAGTATGGAACAGCGTTACGATGACTGCCGCCTCCCAATGCCAATGGAATATCAACTGGCATTGGAGCCCGCATACCATCACCCATATGCCAGGCCGCCAATAAGCTAACGGGCTTTTGTCCACGTGGGCGGCCACCATGCCGGTTACCCCATAGCTCTTCATGCCATGACGTAATTTGGCCTTCTTTATTTACTGAGCCCGAAAGCTTTACGGCCGAGGCAGGGCCAAAAGGCTCCCAAGCAAACTCATCTTCACGCATCCACTGAACGCGTACTGGGATTCCTTCCATAGAGATTGCTAGTAAGGCAGCATCTAAAGCAACATCATCAGCGCCATTATGGCCATAACATCCGGCCCCTTCAGCATGACGAACAATGACCTTCTCTAAATCTATTCCTAGGCAGTTGGAAAGCTCTAATCTGAGCGCAAAAATCGATTGGCTATGTGACCAAACTTCTAAACTATCCTCATGCTTCCAAGCCAAAGCACATGACGGTCCAATAGAGGCATGAGCCAAATAAGGTCTGGTGAAAGTTGCAGAAATTTGACCCTCTAAGTCATTAGAGCCAGTTGCTGTATCCACCAGAATTTCATCTTCAGATGCTTCGGAATATAAAAATTGCTCAATATTGTTCACATCAGGCAAAGAAGCGCTTTCACTCCAAGTGGAGTGTTGCCTGACTGCCAGCATTGCATTAATCGCCTGCTCTTCTCTTTCGGCTACAACCCCAAGAAAACTTCCATCTCTGAATACTTTTTTAACCCCTGGCATTGCTAAAATCGGCGCTTCATCAAATGAAAGTAACTTGGCATAAAAAGATGGGGGTCGCGCTATCCGACCGTGCAACATCCCTGGTAAGACCATGTCGTGCAAAAACGCTGCCCCAGTAAGCTTAGCTAAAATATCCTTACGGGGGAGCGATGTACCAACCAATTGATAGGCGTCTGGATGCTTCGGATGTGCTCTTCCATTAGCAGGGACATCTAAATTGACATCACTCAAAAGCTGCCAATATGAGCATACTGGCTCATTTTTTTCACCATAAATGAGTCCATCTCTTACCGTTAGAGAATCTACCGGAAGGTTTAATTTAGTTGCAGCTGCCTCCAAAAATAAATGTCGAACCTCGGCACAAACGTAGCGCATATATTCGCCACCATCTTGGATGGAACGACTTCCGGCAGTTGCTCCTTCATCAGGGCTAATACTGGTGTCTACAGGTAAAACCTGAATGAGGGAATAACTGACATCCAATTCTTCGGCAGCAATTTGTGCAATCGCAGAAACAATGCCTTGTCCAATTTCAACTTTCCCAGGTCGAATGGTGATCGTACCATCCTGATTGAACCTGATCCGCTGGCCTAATCTTGAGTTACTTTGTAGAGCCGAAGGCAAGGCATATTTCATCTGCTTAGACATTGTGGGATCCTTTACCTTGTGCCGCTACTTTCTGTATTGCTCGTACAAATCGATTGTGGGTACCACAACGACATAAATTGCGATCAAGGGCTTCCCTGATCTCAGATTCAGTAGGGCTAGGGTTCTCATCAAGCAATGCTTTAGCCGTCATCAAAATTCCGCTAACGCAGTATCCACACTGGGCAGCTTGCTCATCAATAAATGCCTGTTGCAGAGCATGCAAGTTATCTGGTGTAGCAATGCCCTCGATAGTGACAATATTTTTACCAGCGCAATCCCACAGAGGCACATCGCAAGAATGCATTTTTTTTCCATCAATGAGAACACTACACGCCCCACACAAGCCAAGGCCGCAACCAAAACGTGCCCCAAACAGTTTTAAGTCATTCCGGAGAATATATAAAAGTGGGGTATTTTGATCTGCTGAAATGGCATGATTAACGCCATTTACTTTCAGATGTATTGGATTTGTCATTTACTGATGGCCCTCAGATTATCTTTTCTAGCTTAAATAAAGGGGCATCAAAAATTGATAAATTGATGTAATGCCCATAAATATGAATGATTAAATTTAACATAAAATTCATATAGAACAAATGTAGAACGTCATCCATTTCAAGCTTTATATTAATTGACGATTTTTGGCTACGCTTTGATTAGAAACGCGGGTAACCTACGGCAGATTTTGGCTTTTTACTTGCTCTTAAAACGGCTCATAACCGCCAGAAGAGTAGCCAACTGATCCCATCGCCAAGTTATCGAACTTGGTATAGGGACCTTGCCAACTTAATCTGACTGTACCGATTGGGCCATTACGTTGTTTGCCGATAATGATTTCTGCCATCCCTTTATCGGTCGTTGTATCTGGGTGATAGACCTCATCACGGTAGATAAACATAATTAAGTCTGCATCCTGCTCGATCGCGCCTGATTCACGTAAGTCTGACATGATGGGCCGCTTGTTGGGCCGCTGCTCAAGACCGCGATTCAACTGAGATAGAGCGACCACGGGGCACTGTAATTCTTTTGCGAGAGATTTAAGGGATCGTGAAATCTCAGAAATCTCCGTTGCGCGATTTTCAGATCCAGAGCCACTCATTAGCTGTAGGTAGTCAATAACCACCAAGCCGAGAGTACCACCAAAATTTCTGGCAATCCGACGTGCGCGGGCACGTAACTCTAAGCTAGAAAGTGCGCCAGTCTCGTCAATCAAGATCTGGGTATTACTTAAGCGGGCAATTGCATCTGTGACTCGAGGCCACTCATCATCTTGTAACTTACCCGTACGCATCCGACTTTGATCAACACGCCCTACTGAACCCAGTAAACGGGATGCCAATTGTTCGCCCGACATCTCCATGGAGAAAATAACCACTGGTAATCCTTCGGCCAGCGCTACGTTCTCTGCGATATTCAGCGCAAATGCCGTGTTGTGAGTGACAACATAATCATTCGTGATGTAAGTTCTATCAGGATGACTAACCGAGATGCATTGCGCTTGCGCAACCCTAGATGGCTCAATACTTTTAAATGACAGCCTACGTTGGCGATCCCAGCTTGCTCTGAGTCTTTCTTTCTTTTCCGGCAAAGTGAATGCCTGAAAACCAGGGCCAAAACTCATATTCAGAATGTAAGCTAAGCGACCCTGCTTCTTTTCACCTTGATAGGTAAAGCTTGAATGTTTATTTGAGATTGAGCAAAAGCCGCCCAATGATCTAGCTAGGGATGCAACATCTTCAGATAATTGCTTGCTACTTGTGCAAAAACGAATAGAGCCCCATTTCTCAATCCAACCATCGGTGTCCATCAAGCCCTGGAATAAAGCAAGACGAGAAGTCTTATTTGCCTCAAGGTAGGTAGCAGGAATATATTTGTCAAAACTTCTGCAACCCAGAACACCTAAATCTTGTAAAGCGGAACGGAAATAATTTGTTGGCACAGATTGGCGCTGGCCATTGGCAGCAATTCTGGCCTTAGAAACTAAACGCCAGTCGTATGCATTCGCATGCACCAACTCCATTTCATAGCCAGCCAGCGCATTCATGCGCTCCACAAGCTCAGGAGATTTAGTCGAAAACATGACACTGCTATGAGACAAAGCTAGAGTTCCATCGCCCAATAAAGCACCAAACACCCATGGATGGATTGGTAATGTATTGGAGTGGCCAAAATCTCCAGAAACGGGTTCAATCCAAAGGCGATTCTGATAGCGAATGCAGGAGAGCATCTCCATTAAACGCGCAGTACTAATCACTTTCGGCACATCCCAATCGCGGTACATTACGCGCCATAAATGTTCATCACAACACTCGGCTTCGCGACCATCAGAAAAAGTGACTTTGTATATTTGCTTAACGCCTTGCGGATAAATGCCAGTGACCATCGAATGCTGGCCATCGGTAGAGGCCAGTCGATCACCAAAACGCAGATCACCCATTAACTTCCAGCCATCGACTGTTTTAATTTGGGCATCTAGTGGCTGCGCTTTACCCATCGACGGTCTACCAGCCACAATCACTAAGTCGCCTTTTTGCAGACCACTCGTTTGTTTATCTAAATCAATAAATCCAGTTGCAATACCGGTGATATCGCTTCCACCTTGACGGTTGTAGAGCTCATCAATACGAGCTACAACGGTTTTAAGTAAGGGCTCAATCTCCAGATAATCGGATTTGCGACTACCTTCTTCACCAATTTGTAAGATGCGTGATTCCGCTTCATCCAATAGCGTTCTGACTGAACGACCATCTGTAACAAATGCAGAGTTCACAATGTTGTCAGATACTTCAATCAAGCGACGCAGAATGCTGCGATCACGAACGATATCAGCGTAGCCTTTAATGTTCGCTGCACTTGGTGTGCTTTGCGCTAATGAGTTGAGGTAATCAATTCCAACCAAATCGCCGCCCTGCTCAGACTTAACAGCCTCATGCACAGTAATGACGTCAGCAGGATGATTGTCGCCAACCAAACGCTGAATGACCTTATAGATCAAAGCATGCTCAGGGCGATAGAAATCTTTATCAGTTAACACTCCACCTAGTCGATCCCAGGCGGTGTTGTCAATCAGTAGACCGCCGAGCAGAGATTGCTCGGCTTCTACAGAATGCGGCGGTACTTTTAAAGCCTGCAAGGCTGCGTCCCCAGAACCCATCATGCCAGGATTTGACATCAGGGAGCGTGAGCGGGATTCAGCCATGAGGCTAGATTACAGTTCTAAAACTTACGCTTGCTCGCCAATGACGCGGATAGTGATATCAGCCACTACATCGGTATGAACTGCTACCGCTACAGGGTGATCACCAACCATCTTCAAGGGGCCAGTAGGCATGCGCACAGATGCTTTTTCAATGGCAAAGCCTTTGGCTTTCAAAGCATCAGCGATGTCATGATTGGTTACAGATCCAAACAAACGACCATCAACACCTGCTTTTTGACCGATTTCGAGAACCAAGTCTTTCAGCTTTGCGCCAACCGCTTGCGCAGCAGCCAATTTCTCAGCAGCCAATTTTTCTAACTCGGCACGACGAACTGCAAAGTCAGCAATGGCTGTTTCAGTTGCACGACGGGCTTTACGTTGTGGGATTAGGAAATTACGAGCGTAACCGTCTTTAACACGAACGATGTCACCGAGGTTGCCCAGGTTAATTACTTTTTCTAAAAGAATGATTTGCATTGAGGGCTCCCAATTATTTCTTGTGTTGATCGGAGAATGGCAACAAAGCCAAGTAACGAGCGCGCTTAATAGCAGTGTCTAACTGACGCTGATACTTCGCTTTTGTGCCTGTCAAACGTGCAGGAGTAATCTTGGCGTTTTCGCCAATAAAGTCCTTCAATGTATCTACATCTTTGTAGTCGATCTGCTCTACGCCAGCAACAGTAAAACGGCAATAACGCTTACGCTTGAACAAGGGGTTCTGAGCGGGCTTCTTTTTGAAATCGGGTTTCTTTCCAAACGCCATGATGATTTCCTCTTTAATTTTTCAATTGAATATGGGTGATATGGAAAACAAGTCTTTGATTACGTAGAGTCTTGGGTGCTAAGAATCCTTCAAACACTGCCTCGGCTCCTAAATCCATTTGCTCTAGGCCCTTTTGTATCGGGCCGATCGCTATGGCTTCAACACTCATCTGAATTCTCCTGGCTGTTCCTACCTCGCTTACTTCGCCGCTATGTTCTAGCTGGCAATGCATCACGGGTATTCCTGCCGGTGTAAATCGAATCGCGTCTTTAGATACCAAGAATGCAGTTAGGGTGAAATGATTCAACGCCGCTCCGTCACTCTGATCCGTTTTCTAGTCTGTGTATTCCTCTTCAAATTTCTAACTTAGGCCGCTACTACAGGAGCTTCGGTTTGGGCTGATTTGCGCGCTTCTTCACGTTGCACTTCTTTCATCATGATAGAAGGCTCAGTTTCCGCTTTCTTGGTCTTGATGATGAGGTGACGCAAAACAGCATCATTGAATTTGAACGCATGCTCGAGCTCATCCAGAGTTTTCTGGTCGCACTCAATGTTCATACAAACGTAATGGGCTTTAGCAAGCTTGTCGATCATGTAAGCCATCTGACGACGACCCCAATCTTCCATGCGATGAATTTTGCCGCCAGCGGCAGCTAAAGTCGCTTTGTAGCGATCGAGCATCGCAGGCACTTGCTCGCTTTGGTCCGGATGGACGATAAAAACGATTTCATAATGACGCATCTAACACTCCTTAAGGATAAAGTCACCTGAGCATCTTGCTAACTTCCGATGGT
>JBIISV010000061.1:0-10415 GCA_044340835.1 Polynucleobacter sp. | reverse complement strand
GCTACGCCAGTTCGGCCATTGACTTCGTCTATTGAGCCAGCGCGGTACCAAACCATGTGTGCAACCGTAGGTGCCCGATGATCCTCGCGCACAATCAACTTCAGCCCATTGGAGAGTTGAAATTCATGGGTATTGGATGAACCGACACCCGTAGCCGCCCAAGCAGTCGGGCAACAGAGTAAAAAATAGAAAGAAAAACGCAGTAAAGTGGAGCGCATCTGTAAGATCACCTATCCCAAAAATTAAATTGATAAGATGCAAGGTTTAAATTGTATCGATTATGTTCGGCCTACGTAAAACCCTCGGAAATCTATTTAAATCCAATCAGACTGATGAAGCCTGGTTTGATACTCTAGAAGAATCTCTCATCCTCAGCGATGTGGGCCTACCTACGACCGAGCAACTGATGAGTAAGCTTCGTAAGGCTGCAAAGTCAGAGCGAGCCGCCAGTCCTGAGACTTTACAAGCACTATTAATTGAGGAAGTCTCATTGTTGCTAAGCACTTTAGAGCCTAAACCCAACCCGCTCTATGAAGCGGATCAAAAAACCATTCCTCAGATATGGTTAGTGATTGGAGTCAATGGCGCCGGCAAGACTACTACTATCGGCAAGCTCTGCAAACTTTTTCAATCACAAGGTAAATCCGTTCTACTTGCCGCAGGCGATACATTTAGAGCTGCAGCCCGCAATCAACTACTGGAGTGGGGCGGGCGGAATCAGGTTGATGTGATCATGCAAGAGAGTGGTGATGCCGCAGCAGTGGCTCACGATGCGATCCATGCGGCCATTTCTCGTAAGACTGATATTCTGATTATTGATACCGCAGGACGACTCGCCACCCAAGCCCACCTGATGGAAGAATTAAAGAAGGTCAAAAGGGTCATCGGCAAGGCCCTTCCTGGGGCGCCTCACCAGACTTTACTGGTTCTTGATGGCAATACAGGTCAAAATGGTTTAAGCCAAGTAAAGGCCTTTCATGCCGCTCTTGGACTGACGGCCCTCATTGTGACTAAATTAGATGGCACGGCCAAAGGGGGGGTGATTTGCGCCCTCGCCCAGACCCTCAAAGAGGGCCCAAAACCAGCGGTTTTAGCCCTCGGCAAAGGGGAGGGAATTGAAGATTTAGTTCCCTTCACTGCTGCCCAATATGCGGCTGAATTATTCAATTAAATCATAGGTTTATAGAATCAAAAAACCATTAGCACTCTCTTGACAAGAGTGCTAAAATAGAGCTCTATTAACACCTATACATACTAAATGAAAATGGTTCAAAAGAAAGCATATAAACCGCAATTGCAAGCAAGGCAAACACTGCCAGCAGCGCATACTGCTGCGGCTTCGCTTGCCTTTCCAATGCTGCCTTCCCTTGGGGTTGGCACACTCGACTCCTATATCTCGTACGTCAATCGTGTACCTATGCTCAGCGCTGCAGAAGAACTGCACCTAGCGCAAGAATTTCGTCGCACTGAAAATGTGGATGCTGCGAAAACTTTAGTTCTCTCCCACCTACGCTTGGTGGTATCTGTTGCGCGTCAATATCTAGGCTATGGCATCCCTCACGCCGACTTAATTCAAGAAGGCAATATTGGATTGATGAAGGCTGTTAAGCGCTACGATCCCAATCAAGGTGCACGCTTAGTCTCTTATGCAATCCACTGGATTAAAGCGGAGATCCATGAGTACATTCTTAAGAACTGGCGTTTAGTGAAGGTTGCAACAACCAAGGCTCAGCGTAAGCTGTTCTTTAATTTGCGCAGTAATAAACCGACGCTCGCCACCCTTACTCCAGGTGAAGTAGAAGCCTTAGCGAAGGCATTGGATGTTAAAGGGTCAGATGTTAAAGAAATGGAAATGCGTCTTGCTGGTGGCGACGTTGCCTTGGAGGGTGACGACACTGATGATGAATCAGCCTATGCTCCGATTCAATGGTTAGCCGATAACAGCCAAGAGCCCACACAGATGATGGCTGCAGCGGCAACCGATGTATTGCATGGACCCGGGCTTGATCAAGCGCTGATGGCTTTAGATGAACGTAGCCGTAACATTGTGCAATCACGTTGGTTGGCCATGGATGCAGAAGGTAATGGTACAAAAACTTTGCATGATCTCGCGAGTGAGTATGGTATTTCAGCTGAGCGCGTTCGCCAAATTGAAACTGCCGCACTTAAAAAGATGCGTGGTCTCTTACAAGCCCAAGCAGCCTAAGTTTATTTCAGTAGCTCTTTCAAATCTTGCGCCAAGGTCTCTGGGCCTTGCGCATGTTTGATGTAGAGTCGTAACCGCCCCTCTGGATCAAAAGCATAACTACCAGCAGTGTGGTCCATAGTGTATGAACCTGCACTACTGCCAGGTACCTTCTTATAGTAAATCTTAAAGTCCTTAGACACTTTCTCTAATGCAGCTTCATCTGCTGGACGTAAACCTAAGAAGCGAGAATCAAATGCAGGTACATACTGTTTTAATATTGCCGCAGTATCCCGATCCGGGTCTACTGTCACAAATAAGACCTGCACCTTATCGGCTTGAGGGCCTAATAAAGTCATGACCTGCTGCATCTCGGTGAGTGTCGTTGGGCAAACATCTGGGCACTGGGTGTAGCCAAAGAATACGACCACTACCTTACCTTTAAAGTCGGATAGTGATCTCACTTTACCGTCGGGATCGAGCAAACTAAAGTCATTACCAAATGCCTTGCCACCCGTAATATCAATGTTTTTAAAGCTCGGCTTTGGGCTGCAGGCAAGAACGGTCAGACCGAATAGTGACAACATCAAAATACGGCTAATACGAAAACTAAGTTTTGATAAATTCATATTCATGTCAAATGAAGTAATGGTCTATTAAGAGGACTACAAAAAGTAGTGATAAATAGGTGATAGAAAACTTGAATGTCTTTTTCGCCAGCGCATCACTGTAAGAAATAAATAAAGCAATGACATAGGCTAAAAAAATCAGGCCCAAAATAATTGCGGAAATTAAATAAATCAAGCCACTCATGCCATAAATATAGGGCAGCAAGGTAGCAGCGATTAAGATCAAGGTATACAACAAAATATTGAGAAGGGTAAAACGCTCGCCATGCGTGACTGGCAACATCGGTAAACCACTTTGCACATAATCATCACGGCGATATAAAGCTAGCGCCCAAAAGTGTGGGGGGGTCCAAACAAAAATAATGAGCACTAAAAGCCATGCTTCAGGAGAGACGGTATTGGTTACAGCTGCCCAGCCTAAGGCAGGTGGCATTGCACCAGAGAGGCCGCCAATCACAATGTTCTGCGGAGTTGCAGGCTTGAGAAGCCAGGTATAGATCACAGCGTAACCAACAAAGGTTGCCACAGTGAGCCACATCGTTAATGGATTACAGAAAATCCATAAAATCACTGCACCTGCGCTACCGATCACAATTGAAAAAATAGTAATGTGAAAAGGAGTTACCTCACCAGTAGCAGATGGCCTCCATGAAGTTCGTTTCATCTTGGCATCTACTGCTTGTTCAATTAAGCAGTTCATAGCAAAGGCCGCTCCTGCTAATAACCAAATGCCTACGATGCCACCAATCAGAACGGGATAAGGCACCATGCCTGGCGTTGCCAAAAACATCCCAATGACGGCACAAAAAACAGCGAGCTGAGTCACCCGCGGTTTGGTTAACACCCAGTACTGCCGCCAGCGTGGCATGGATCCAGTCACAGGGGAAATAGATTTACTCATGATTTAGCCATCTTTAGCTTCATAGGAGTATTCCAGGCTGCCCATTGACTTAGCCTGACCAAACAAAAAACCAATGCAGCAGAACCTGCAGTGTGCATCAGTGCGGCTGTTAGGGGCCACTGGAAAACGACATTAGAAATACCAGTGATAAGTTGCAGGGCAAGAAGTGCTAATAGCAATTTTGCAATGTTGGACATTTTTGATAAAGCGGGATTGCTCACTTTCAATGCACTAATACTAAATAGGGTCAATACCACTAAAACAATGATTGCAAAGACACGATGTGCCCAATGAATGGTTTGTAAAGCAACCGGAGAAATGAACTCCCCTTGCGCATTCATACCTAGTGCACGCCACAACGAAAATCCTTCTTGCCAGGCAGTTTCAGGCCAGAGAGAGCCCATACAGGTCGGGAAATCAGGGCAAGCCAGCACAGCGTAATTTGTGCTGACCCACGCACCTAAAAAAATTTGGATCGTCAGAGCAACTGAGGCGAGTAAGAGCAACTTCGCAGAGAGTGGTTTTATTTTTGAGTGCTGCACTGGCGAAGATTGGGATTGCCAAGAATGTTGTGCATACGCTGTTAAGCATGCAAGTAAAACCAGTGCCAACATTAAGTGAATAGTCACAATAATGGGCTGCAACTTCAGAGTGACAGTCCAGGCACCAAAGGCACCTTGTATACAAACCAAGATCAACAAAACTAAACTGCCTACCAAGGGTGCTTTACCTAAGCTGCGCACTTTAGTCCAAGCTGCCCCGACCTGAATCAAAATCAAGGCACCTACGGTCATTGCTAAATAGCGATGAATCATTTCAATCCAAGCTTTAATCACTGTGACCGGTCCAGTTGGCATATTGGCTTCGGCTAGCTGTATCTCACCCAGGGCATGCCATGGGTTTGAGGTTCCATAACAACCCGGCCAATCTGGGCATCCTAGGCCTGAGTCAGTCAACCGAGTGAAAGCACCAAATACGATCAGGTCAAAGGTCATAAAAACCAATACCCAATTGAGTTTTTGGAAAAAACTATAGCCAGGTCTAGTCCACAAATAGAGCAAAGGAAGGCCAGCAAAAAGAATGGCAATTGCAGCGAGCTCAGCGAATAGCAAGAGACCGCTCATTACAATTTCTCGCCCTTACGATTTAAGCGCAGTAATTTCTCAAGATCCTTCTTCATACTGCCAAATTCCTTAGCAGAGCTGGTAACTGGGAAGACCATCATCTTGGCAGGACTTGGATCAATCAACTGAATTTTTTGACCCACTCCATCACGATTAAGCCAAGCATCAAATTCAGAACGTAATTGAGGGTCTGCTGGTAAATCCAAAATCTGAAAACCTGCAGTCTGTTGATCGTAAGCTAGCAATACCTCTGGATCCACCGGCTTTCCATCCGTATTGATCCATACGAGTTGCACCCGACCACTTTCACGACCTACAGCAATACGTAGTTGGCGCATTAAAAATAAAACCTCTAGGCAGGATTCATTTTTAATCGTGCACTCACCGGCAGGTCTAGCGACCAGCAAAGTCCACTTACCCTTGAAAGGAACATCAAACCAAGCGGAATTCAGATCTTGTGCTGGCTGAATCAAAGTACCGAAATTGGTTTTTCCGCCTTCTGGCTTAAATAAGTAATAAGCCAAATAAGATGCAATGACAGGCGC
The DNA here is from genome assembly GCA_044340835.1 of Polynucleobacter sp. GTDB lineage: Bacteria > Pseudomonadota > Gammaproteobacteria > Burkholderiales > Burkholderiaceae > Polynucleobacter. The sequence continues at coordinate 5,031 of JBIISV010000061.1, read as the reverse complement.
TGCGCAAGCAAGCAATAAAAAAAACATCTGCAGACGACCACGGCGTGTCCGTGCATTAATCGCTGATGCATCTATCTGCGATGCTGGGATTAATAACTCTTTATCACTCACAATCTCTCTCCATTGCCAACGCGTTCTCGTCGATATTTGAGGAGCCCGGTAATCAGCCAAAATAAAAATCCTGTTGCAGCTAAGGCAAACCACTGAAAGGCATAAGCATAATGGCGATCGACACCATTTGTTGGTAAGGGCCAATTTCTGACTAAACCATCACTTTTACTAGAGCTCGACTCTCTCAAAATAAAAGGTAGTTGCTCCCATTGATGTAATTTAGCCTCTTTATTTAAATCAAAATTTTGCTCAATGCGTGGCTTGCTGACAGCCTCAGCCTGCTGTCCTAACTCATAAACCCTACCAGGATGAGGGAAACCAACTCCATCGATCACCACATCGGCATTTGGTGTGCTGATTGGTGGCAACTCAACTCGATTCAGATTATTGCGCGGTGCCCAGCCACGATTGATCCAAAGCACTTTCTTTTGATCCTCCAGCACTAGCGGCATCATTAAATAAAAACCTGCTTGAGCAGCATTAGAAATCCCCTCGGGAATCGGCCTTGGCCTGTTCTCAAGCCATACTGCTTCTTCCTTTAGAAAGTGCCCACGTGCAGTGATGCGGCGCTCTGCAGCGACCTCCAAAGACAGGTCTGCGGTATTTGCATCCAGCACTGGCATTAATAGCTTGGAAGCCAAGGATTCGCCCCAACGTATTTTTTGCTCTGCTCGGTTTAATTGCCAGATGCCTGCAATACAGCCAATACCAATCACCACTAAGGCTGATAAAGTAGCGATCATACGACTAGTAATTAAGCTAGAAAAAATATTCAATTAAGGACTTTAAGATGAAGTGGATTATTCCAGTTGCACTACTCTTCATTGTAGGGAGTTTGGGCTCTGCGCTGTATTTCATGATGAAAGACAAGGGCGGTAGCTCAAGAATGGTTTACTCCTTAATGCTACGAATCGGTCTTTCTGTGATGCTGTTTCTTGGGATTCTCATTGCATACTATTTTGGCTGGATTGAGGCTACCGGCATTCGGGTTGGAACCAACTAAACACAATCAATTAAGAGCAGCAGTTCAAATCAAATCGGGGCGCTAAGCCCCGATTTTTATTTGCTTACATCCAATAAACAGCGATATACAGGCCTAGCCAAACAACGTCAACGAAGTGCCAGTACCAAGCAGCGCCCTCAAATGCAAAATGATTATCGGCCGTAAAGTCGCCACGAATCATGCGACGTAGAACAATTGCCAACATCAAGCCGCCGAGGAAAACGTGAAAACCATGAAAACCAGTCAACATGAAGAAGGTGGAGCCGTAAATGCCAGAAGTCAGCTTAAGATTGAGATCAGCATATGCATGGTAGTACTCATAAACCTGAAAACCCAGGAAGATCAGACCCAAAGCTACAGTAGCAGCCAAGCCATTAATAGCTTTCTTCATGTGATTTTCACGAATAGCATGATGAGCGTAGGTCACGGTTACGCCAGAACTTAAGAGCAATAAGGTATTAATGGTGGGAATTGGCCATGGACCCATGGTCGTGAATTTCTCAACTAAACCTGCAGGTCCATCATTAGGCCAAACGGCTGTGAAGTTAGGCCAAAGTAATTTGCTCTCCACATCACCCATCCAAGGCATCGCAATATTGCGTGCATAGAACAAGGCTGAGAAGAAGGCAGCAAAGAACATGATCTCCGAGAAGATGAACCAAGCCATAGACCAGCGGTAAGAAATATCGACATTAAGGCCATTCTTACCAGCATTCGACTCAGCAATCGTGTCCCCAAACCACTTATAGAGTACAAATACAACCCAAAGGACGCCAACTGCAGTAACAGGGCCTCCCCATGCAGCTTGGTTTACCCAGCCAGACATGCCAGCACCAAAGGCAAGTAAGCCTAAGGCTGCTGAAGCTGGATGACTAGATAGTCCAGGAACAAAATAGTAAGGGGTTGAATTGGATGACATCTTATTCTCTCTATTCAATCAAAAAATAATCAATGGGACACAACTGCTTTAACTATTAAGAGGAGTATGCCCATGAAAATTAAGGCACCAAGCACTCCCGCAATAATAATATGAACAAAACTAAGTGAAGCTACATCTTCCTGCAATCCTGATTTCTTACGCACACCTAAGAAAGCCCACATGACGGCGATCATGGATTGCATAAAAGTACTTTTCTTACTCATAAGGTCGATTTCGGGGTCGTTGAACCTGCTGGCTGCTGGCCAAGACCCAACTCAAAAAAGGTATAGGACAGGGTAATTGTTTTTACATCAGCCGGCAAACCCGCATCGATCACAAATACCACTGGCATTTTTTTCATTTCATGGGGAGCTAGGGTTTGCTGCTGAAAACAGAAACAATCTAATTTTGTAAAAAACTCCATAGCGCTTTTAGGCGCATAACTTGGAATTGCCTGCGCATCAACAGGACGATTCATATTATTGGTGACTTCATACACAATTTCGGTCATTTCGCCTGGATGAACTTCTAAATAATTCTTTACCGGACGGAATGTAAATGGGCCGCGGCTATTCGAGTCAAACTCGATAGTCACCTTACGGGAATAATCAACCTGGGTATTGCCGACCTTATTTGCACTGTATGCACGGATTCCATAATCGTTCTTACTCGTGATCACGTTGATACCAGTAACCTCGCATAGCGCCTTATACATTGGCACCAAGGCATAACCAAAACCAAACATCATGACTGAAGCAATCATTAACTTTAGTAAGATTTGGCGATTATTGGAGACAGTTGCAGACATATATAGTGATTGAACGCTAGCTCAGTAGACTCCACTTAAGGAGGATGCCGATAAAGAAAACACCGGCAACACTTAATAGGATCAATCCCAATCTGCGATTACGAACAGATTGGGATTTGTGTAGCGCTACTTTAGATTCCTGCAGCATTTAACTCTTTAGCATTAGGAGGTGTTTCAAATGTATGGTGTGGCGCTGGTGAAGGCACAGTCCACTCCAAACCTTTTGCGCCATCCCATGGATTCATGGAGGCTTTTTCGCCTTTGCCGTTATAGGCTGGTAACACCACGAATAGCAGGAAGTAGACCTGAGCTAAACCAAATCCAAGGGCGCCAATAGAGGCAATCGTATTGAAATCAGTAAACTGAGTTGGATAGTCAGCATAACGGCGCGGCATCCCTGCTAAACCCAAGAAGTGCATTGGGAAGAAGGTGATGTTAAAGAAAATCATGGAAGACCAGAAGTGGATCTTGCCGCGTGTTTCATTAGCCATATAGCCAGTCCACTTTGGACACCAGTAGTAGAAACCGGCAAACATCGCAAACAATGAACCTGCAACCAGTACGTAGTGGAAGTGAGCAACAACGTAGTAAGTATCTTGCAAACCAATATCAATTGGAGCCATTGCCAAGATCAGGCCAGTAAAACCACCCATGGTGAATACAAAGATAAAGCCAACAGACCACAACATCGGAGTTTCAAAGGTCATTGAACCTCTCCACATCGTAGCTACCCAATTGAAAATCTTTACGCCAGTAGGAACAGCAATCAACATAGTCGCATACATGAAGAAGAGTTGACCCGTTACTGGCATGCCTGTAGCAAACATGTGGTGCGCCCATACGATAAATGACAAGATAGCGATAGATGCAGTTGCATACACCATTGAACTGTAGCCAAACAATGTTTTTCTAGAAAACGCTGGAATAATTTCACTCACGATTCCAAATGCTGGAAGAATCATGATGTAGACCTCTGGGTGGCCAAAGAACCAGAAAATATGCTGGAACATAATGGGGTCACCACCGCCAACAGCGGAGAAGAAGAAGGTACCAAAATGGCGATCTGTGAGAACCATGGTAATCGCGCCAGCTAATACGGGCATTACAGCGATTAACAAATAAGCAGTAATCAACCAAGTCCAGCAGAACATGGGCATCTTCATCAGCGTCAAACCAGGGGCACGCATATTCAAGATCGTTACGATGATATTAATTGAGCCCATGATGGAAGAAGCACCCAATAAGTGGAGTGCAAAAATAGCCATATCCAAACCAGGGCCCATCTGCGAAGTTAAGGGGGCATACAAAGTCCAACCCCCAGCAGGTGCACCGCCAGGTGCTAAGAAAGAACCAAGCAATAAAGTAGCGGCTACTGGAAGAATCCAGAAACTAAAGTTATTCATACGGGCAAAAGCCATATCGGATGCGCCGATTTGTAATGGAATCATCCAGTTCGCAAATCCAACGAAAGCCGGCATGATTGCGCCGAACACCATAACCAAACCATGCATAGTGGTTAACTGATTAAAAAACTCTGGGCGCAAGAACTGCAAACCAGGCTGGAACAACTCCAGGCGAATACCCAAGGCCATCACGCCACCAGCAAGCAAGCTCACAAATGAGAAGACCAGATACATCGTGCCAATATCTTTATGGTTGGTTGCAAACAACCAACGACGCCAACCATGTGGCGTGTGATCATCATGCGCATGGTCGTGTGCGTGATCGTGGGTAGTTGAAATGGTGCTCATGGATTACTCCGGTTTAGTTTGATCTGTATGAATAAATGAATTACTTGCCAGCACGTGCAGAGACAATGTCTCGGGTCTGAATCACGTCACCCGTTTTATTGCCCCATGCATTACGGGTATAGGTCATGACTGCAGCGATATCGCCATCAGAAATTACACCAGCCCATTTCGGCATAGCGCCTTTGCCATTAATGAGGATGTTGTACATGGGATCTTTAGGGCCAAGTACCATCTTGCTGCCATCCAAAGCCGGGAATGCACCGGCACCCTTGCCGTTAGGCTGATGACAGGCCGCGCAATTTGATGCATATACTTTTGCACCTCGCTCTTTTTGCTCATCTAATGCATACACTTTTGATGGATCATCTGAAGTGGCGCTCATTTCTTTTTTCTTCTGCTCTACCCACTTGCTGTAGTCCTCTTGGGAAACTACATTCAC
>JBIISV010000004.1:0-32622 GCA_044340835.1 Polynucleobacter sp. | reverse complement strand
CATTGGTAGAAAGTGGTAATTTAGTGGTACTCAAGGTGGAAATTGATAGCCCAATGACAGTCAGTAATTACGTGAAGTCAGTCCATGTTATTGCAGAGGGTAATCCGCTCCCCAATATTTTTACTGCGTATTTCACACCACGCTCTGGCCGAGCGGACTTAACAACCCGCGTTAGATTGGCCGAATCCCAAAGAGTATGGGCGATCGCGCAAATGAGTGACGGCAGTTTTTGGCAAGACCATGCCGATACTTTAGTAACCCTATCTGCCTGTACGGAGTCAGTATGAGCAAGACTTCGCGTACTGGCATCACCATGCCAGCTAAGGCAAAAAAAGATTCGATTATTGAGATTCGAGCCATCGCCCAGCACAATATGGAGACGGGCTATGGATATACCGAGGATGGTAAGTTGATACCTCGTGACATCATTCGCCTCTTTACTTGCCAGTACAACGGTGAGGAAGTCTTCAGAGCAGATTTTTATCCAGGTATTGGGGCAAATCCACTCATCATTTTTAATACTGTGGCAGTGGCTTCCGGAACACTGGAATTTAAATGGTCAGGGGATGATGGTTATGAGGCAATCAATCAAGCAAAAATCACTGTATCGTGAAAGTCTTACTGCATCGCAATCGATGGCTGTATGCAGTCCTTGTATTCCTGATTAACCATGCCGTATTTGCGGCTGACGCCCCAAAAGAGAGTCGCCAATCTAGCTATCAGTTAATGACGGCTGAAAATCAAGCCATGCAAGATGATCCCAATCTAAACCCCGCGCTATTTTGGGTGATGGATGGCCATCAGCTCTGGAAAGAAAAAACGGGCAATAAGAATGTGTCTTGCGCATCCTGTCATGGCGATTCTGGTAAAAAGATGAGCGGTGTAGCAGCCCAATTTCCAAAAGTCATTAAAGGGAAGTTACAGACTCTAGAGGGGCAAATTAATCACTGTCGCGTCTCACGGCAAGAGGCGCCAACTTTAGCCTACGAAAGTAAAGAGCTGCTTGCATTAACGACATTTGTGGCGACCCAATCAAAGGGCATGCCAATCACTGTGCGAGAAACCTCTCAGAACAAGAAAGATCTACAACAAGGTCGACTGTTCTTTAATGAACGCATGGGTCAGCTTAATTTGTCCTGTGCTCAGTGTCATCAAGATCGGGCTGGATTGAAATTAGGAGGTAGCCTGATTCCACAGGGACATCCTACTGCTTACCCAATCTACCGAATTGAATGGCAAACCATGGGCTCTGTACAAAGACGCTTACGTAACTGCATGAGTGGAGTACGCGCCAAACAGTTTGAGTATGGCTCTACTGAAATGGCGCAGCTAGAGCTCTATCTGATGTGGCGAGCGAGAGGCATGCCCCTGGAAAGCCCAGGGGTCAGGCCTTAATAATCCGATCAGTCTGAGAAGACGACTGAAGTAGCGCCGTTAATCAAAACGCGATCATGTAAGTAATAACGGAGGGCGCGGGATAACACAGTACGTTCTAAATCACGGCCCTTACGAACCAAATCTTCTGGCGTATCGCCATGCGTGACGCGTGTCACGTCTTGCTCAATGATCGGACCTTCATCGAGATCGCTGGTCACAAAATGTGCAGTGGCCCCAATGAGCTTGATACCCCGAGCATGGGCTTGATGGTATGGCTTGGCACCTTTGAAACTGGGTAAGAAAGAGTGGTGCACATTGATGCAGCGCCCAGATAGCTTGGTAGATAAATCATCTGACAGAATTTGCATATAGCGTGCCAAGATCACCATATCTACTTTAGAGTCCGCAACAATCTGGAGTAACTTTGCCTCTTGAGTAGCTTTGGTCTCAGGAGTAACGGGTAGGTAATGAAATGGGATGCCCGCAAAATCAATACTGGCATATACCTCACGCGGGTGATTTGAGACAATGCCACTGATCATCATGGGTAATTCACCGATTCGCCAGCGATAGAGTAGATCGACTAGGCAGTGATCCAGTTTGGATGCCATGATCAAGACGCGCTTTAAATCTTTAACGGCGCGCAAGTCCCATGTCAGATCGAAGCGAGTGGCAATATTGATAAAGCCTGCTTTGAGGGTGCCGGCATCACTGCCGCAACTAAAGCTAACACGCATAAAGAAACGTTTGGAGGCCTTGTCATCAAATTGCTGGGCCTCTTCAATATCGCCACCCAATTCAAAGATATAGGTGGATACGGCAGCAACAATGCCTGGGCGGTTGGGGCAGGTGAGTGTGAGGTAATAATTTTCTGTAGTCATGACTTCAATGTAGAAAGGGGTTGCTGATCAAGGTAATTTTAGACTGCTTACTATATCGATAGGCTAAGAAGCGGAAAAAGATGTAAATCGCTTCTTTATTTCGGAGTCAGCTTGGGTGTTTGAATATCTGCAGGTCCAGGGTATGACTCACTCAGATCCTTGACCAGTGGGATGGGGACATCTCTGCAAATAGGCTTGGGCCCTAGCGCATTGAGAAAATTGCAATCTTGCTTAGTTGCTGCAGAAGCAGCATGTTCTAAGGGCGATTTACCAGTCGTAGCAGTAGAAAGAAGGCTTGCTGCCGTTGAAGGATTTGCCACTGCTGCCGAGGCTGCTACGGTTCCAGCAGACCCAGCAGCGGTGGTAGCAGTGCTACCTAGGGCTATGAGCGGGGCAGCACAGCCAGTGAGAGTGAGGCAGAGCGCTACACCACTAAGGCTCATGCCCGCATAAAATAAAAAAACAGACCAAGCCGACAGGTTTGATCTGTTTAAAAGGCCTGACAAGGCGAAGCGTTTATTTACGTTGGCAAACAACGTTAAATACTCCGGCAGCCCAAGACTCATTTTCAACGGGCTCAAATTCACTATTTGGGGTTTTATTATCTGAAACTACCTTACCGGCACCTTTATTCTCGGCAAACTCTTTGTATTCGATGGGGCGATAACTAACGGTAGAGCAATTGTATTCATTCAGGCCAATGATGGAGCTAACAGGCTGTTTAGTCTGTGGATTAATGCCCGGTATTTTAAAATCCAACATCGATAAGATTTGCGCTTGTTCACCTGATCTAGTGATAGTGGCTTCATCTACATACACTGTGATTGCATCGTTAGATCCCAACTCTTTCCACGCAGCGAAGCTATTGGAAAGAGGGAGGGCGGTTAGGGCGGTAAGGATGGTAAGTGCCTGTATTTTTTTCATCATAGCCTGCATTGTTGTGATTGTGATTAACAAAGTTAAGCCCTGGCGGAGCTCTTCTTTATCATTTTAACTCCCTGACTTATTTTTCCTTGATATTAAGATTAAGCTGCCTATTGACCTTAGCAGGCTTCATTTGCAAAGGGAGGTATTCATTTTGAGCCCAGAGCGCACTCATATTTCGGTAGAGCTTACTTTGCACCCAACCAGATTGCCCGGTTTGATAAATAAAGAGGGATTGCTCTAAATCGGCGAGATCATAGATGGCACGTAGGCTAGGTGCTTGCTTAGTCTCAAATGGATTATCGGCTTTGAGAAGCTCTAGTCTTCCCACATTGATGGTGAAACTATCCCCCGGAAAGGGTTGTGTCAAATTAAAGAGGCCGCCTAAAAGAGGGACTTTACTGAAAGGGCGGTGCTCTGAGACTGCGATGTGCGCGTTACCCCAAAGCCAGTTTTTAGGATTGCTGCCAAATTGCGTGCTCAGCTTTTCCAGCGCTTGATCTAAGGCAGTATTAGCAGCATCTAAACAGGTTTCGATCTGCTCAGTTTGAGAATCATTACACCAAGGACTATTGGGGTTTTGTAGCTGTAGTATCAATGCTTGTCTAAAGCTACGATTGCCATAATTTTCAGTGAACAAGTGCCCCAAACGAGAAAATAGTTTGCGCGTAAATTGATCTACCCAAGCATTAAAAATGAGTGCACCGCTACTGTCGACTTTCATATCCCCTTCAAAATTTCTCGTGAGCTCCAAGGCTTGCTGCGCTAAAGGATGCTTTGATTGAGATGATTTAAATAGAGCCAGTAATGGAGTGGCACCTAAAGAGAGGGTGTCAGCTTGCATGGATTTCATAGAGGCGAGATCATGACTTGATTTGCCTTCAATCAATTCCAGAATTCTGTCGTAACGGGTTGGCAACTCCCAGTCACCCGTTAAGGGATTGGGGTTATTGCTAGCCAAGATCTTTTGGTTAGCTGTGGCAATCCAATTGGAGTCTGGATTGTTACTACTGGGTAGTTGCTCAAATGGGACGTAGCCAGTCCAATCATATTGTTTCTCCCACCCTGGGGCTGGCGCTACGCCATAAAGACCTTGATGTAAAGTCCTCTTAGGCGCGATGCCGGCTGACTGAAAAGAGATATTGCCTGCGACATCAGCCATCACCACGTTTTGCATGGGCGCATAGTTTTTACGAAGCGCTTGCTTGAACGTTTCTAAATCTTTCGCATGATTCATTTCTAGCAGACCAGCAACAGATTGATTTTCAATATCTAAGGCAGTCCAGCGCAAGGCTAATGCAAAGCGATCTGTATCAATCGCCCGTTTAGCGCGCGCATACGATTCAGAGATCACAGGACCATGCCGCGTCTCTTTCACTAAAAAACGCAGTGGCGGCTCACCTTTGATATCGATGATCTCTTGGCGAACTTGAAATGCTAGCGGACCTTCGGGGCCGCGATAGACGCCAGGATTCTTGGGGTCAAGCTCTTCAATATATAAGTCTTGTACGTCTGGTCCGGTATTAGTAAAACTCCAAGCAAACTGATCCGTCCTACCCAACACTACTGCTGGAATGCCTGGCAGAGTGGCACCAATCACATTCAGCCCTGGAGCTTCCAAGTGAGCCATATACCAAATAGCAGGGGCAGATAGACCGAGGTGAGGATCATTTGCCAGTAGAGGCTTGCCAGACGCAGTCAACTTACCGTTTAACGCCCAATTATTAGAGCCGATACCCTCTTTGCCACCTAGTATTTCATTGATAGTCAGTTCAGTTGCGGGAAGCTTCTTGGACTTTTGATCTCTCGCCAGTGCATTTGGATTAAAGACATTAATGTCGCGATATATTTTGGCAAAGTCAACGCGACTGACTGGTTCACCTGGTGTGTAGGCTGGCATTACCTCCCACACCTGCTGGGTTGTTAAAAATTGTGACAACTCCAAGCGTTGCAATTCCTTTTGCCAGTTACCGCCAAGGTCAAGAGCCATCATTAGCATCCATGCCACGCTGTCAGTCGGCGACCAATGCCCCGGTTTTGATCCCGTTAGAAAATACTCAATAGGGAGCGCCCAGCCTAAATGATCATTACCAGCATTGACACCATCTGCATAGGATTGGAGCAATCGCTTCGTCGCAATCGGATAGCGATCAAATTGTTTTTCAGCAGCATGCTTAATGCCAAGCGTCCGAATAAAGCGGTCGATTGAGAGAGTTTCTTTGCCTAGGATTTCAGAGAGTCGCCCGCTCGCTAGTCGGCGATTGACTTCCATTTGCCAGGAACGCTCGCTAGCATGAAGGTAGCCCAAAGCAAAGAATGCATCAGTAGAGCTCTTCGCCTGAATATGAGGTATGTCACTTTCGTCAAAAGTAATGCTAACGGAGTCACCCAAGCTTTTAATTACCCGTTTGCCAGAAGGATTAGTATGGGCTGAGGCTAAGTAGATTATTCCGGCGGTAATAGTCAAAACGAGGACTGCAGTACCAAGCCAGAAGAGGCCCTTCAGAAAGGCCTTGAGACCTGAGCTAAGGACAGGAAATTTCATGGGAATAGTGTAGTGGGTTTGCCTCAATATCAACTGAAGCTATATAAAAACAGGCTTCCGGCCACCAATAGGCCTCACATGCTAAAATTTTGCTTGTCTTGTTTTATTTAGTACGGCTTTATTGCTCGTGCGGGCCCGAGTGGTGAAATCGGTAGACACAGCAGATTTAAAATCTGCCGACTCAAAAAAGTCGTGCCGGTTCGATTCCGGCCTCGGGCACCAAAATCTAGCTTATAAATAGGCAAAAACCTATAATACATAAGCCTTAAAAAGCATAATGTTGTATCGTCAGGATCCTCTGTTGATACACAAGTGGTATACATATGCTAGGATTTAGGCATGAAGTTAACCATTCCTAATGTCCTCTTGCGGGGCAAAATCTTTTATTTCAACAAGCGGGTTCCTAGCGACTTAGTCGAGCACTATGGCACTCCGGTCCATAAGATTTCTTTGCAAACTACAGATATTGCTGAAGCCTCTAGAAAAGCCAATACCGCCACCAAACTATTAGAACTTGAATATGCTCAGATTAGGGAGGGTAAATCTACTCCTGAGTCTGTTATCAAGGCTGCTCAGAAGCTATTAAAAAGTTATGGTGCTTGGGGTCACTCAGATAAGCCATTTAATCCCAAATCTTTTGAGGCGGAGATTGGCGCTGAACAATTCAGAGACAAGTTAAGACAGAAGGCTATGAATTGGGCCATAAAAAAAATGGATGAAGGTGATACTCGGGGCTCTGACGAAATCATAGATTCCATTGATGAGACTACAGGCCTCTTCACGCCTGCCGAGATTACGGCACTCCAATTACTTCGCAAAAGGGATGAGAACAAGCAAAATAAAGATAAGGGTGTTATCTATCTTAGTGATGCTATCGCGATGTATTTCAAGGAACACCCTCGGGGAAATGATCCCAAGTTTCATGCATTCACTTCTCGGCATATGGACTACATCACTGAATGTTTAGGCGATGTTCCTCTGACTTCCTTATCCAGGAAAACTCATGGTTTTAAACTGAGGGATGACTTGGTATCCAAGAAGTTTGCTACCGCCACTATTCGTAGAATCCTCAATACAGCTAATGCCATTGTTAATTCAGCGATCCTGAATTATGAGCTTCCAATGCAGTCTCCATTCAAGCAACTGGTTATTCAGGGTGAGGGGCTTGATAAGAAGCCTATTCCTGAGTTTTCAGCAAAACTCAAAGCTGAGCTAAGGAAGAAGTTTTCTAAAGAAAAATCCTCGGTAGCATTTATGATTCGAATAATTCTAGGTACTGGAGCAAGGGTAGGAGAGATAGCCCAGCTATCCATCAACGATATATATCTTGATACTAAGGTTCCCTTTATCTGGTTAAGGCCTAATGAACTCAGAAGCAGACTGAAGAACGAGGTGTCTATAAGACAGGTAGTTTTAGTGGGTGATGCACTGGAGGCAATTAAGGAGGCATTGACAGCGCACGGTAAACAAGACTCCGATCATCTTGCTCCAGGAGCTTCTCTAACAGCCCTCTTTCCTGAATATGGATCGCCTAGAGGTGGAGATACAGCTAGCGCTGCTATCAATAAACGCTTACCCGATGGTCTTACATCTAAGATAGGCAGACACTGGTGGGACACTGCAGCCAAGCTCTGTGGCATTGGTAAAGACTTCAGAACTGCAGTCTTAGGCCATGCTCATCAAGGTATTCATGCTCAATACGAAGAGAGTCCCCTGGAGTTGCTACAAGAGCTCATGCAAAAAGTAGAGCATTACAGCGGCTAACTCTGGGTTGGAAGGGTTAAGCCATACAACATCACTGTGTATCACCTATTATCAGGAGGAGAGTTTCCAATCTCTTTCAATAGCAATTCCACCTAGATTAAGCTATTTCTGATCGGCTTCATATATTTTCCACAATATGAAAATATTTATTTTAACCAATATAAATCAGATACTTAAGAGCATATAAAGGTCTAAATCAACCCTATTTTTAAGTCTATTTGAAACATATGTGTACCAAATGTTGTAAAAGTATAAAAAGTAATGTACAGTTACACCTATTGGAAACGCTGATTGATCTCAGCAAGCTTTAAGGTTCACAGAAGCAAATGCCCAAGTGGTTGTGAACAGGTAGCCGAAAGGCTCTACGGAGATGACTGTTAATAGTTAGACTCGCCACCCAATCTACTCTGTTAATTCGAGATTTTGGGTAAAGAGTATTTCTCAGGGGTAGTTATGAGCTGCCCTGAGGAAGTACTTTATAGGATGCAAATAAATGAAAAGAAGTTCAAGGTGTATGAGGTTCTAGAAATGGCAAGCCAGAACAACGGAATGGAACTTCAGCGGCTATTTTTTTCCCTAAAAATGTATACCACTTAGTTTATTAATTAAATAAATGGATACAAAAAAAGTTGCTAGCTATGAGGTCAATTCTAAGTAGCGATGGCGGCGGTTTTAGTTGTCTTAATAAATCAGATTAGGAGTTTTAAAAATGAAGAAAACAATTACAGCAGTTTTTGCTTGGTTCGTGGTCTTTGGTGCGCTAGTGGCAATCAATGTCCCAGCCTTGGAGTTCCGTCATGCTTTGGTATTTATGGACACAGTTTTATTCCCGCTCGTTAGACCTACAGCACTTTTGTAAGAAAAACTAATTCAAATAAAAAGGAGATTTAAAAATGAAAAAGCAATTAATCGCAGCATTAGCAGTAGTGGCAACAATCAGCTTAACTGGTTGTAACAACGAAGAAGCTAAGCAAGCATTTAAAGATTGTCAAGCAAACAATCCTGAGCTAAGCGCATTTTGGGATTGTCAGAGAGACATTGCACCAAGACTTGGTATCAAAATTAATGCTGCTGAAAACTCATACATGGTTCAAGGTGATGCAGTAATTGAAGAGTACAGAGCAGGAAAAATTACACAGATTGCAGCTAAAGCTCGAATCATGAAGATCTATGACAGCACAGTGGTTCAAGCTAAGCGTGACTGGGATAAACAGAATCAGATTTGTACATTCGTAGCTGGAATGATGATCTGCTCTTAATTTATTAAATAAAAAGGAGATTTAAAAATGAAAACAAATTCACAAAACTACAAAATTTCTAAAGGCTCTTATTTCACTTTACTTATGTTGCTTGGCATTTTCGGTGTCCACCGGATGGCAAATGGGGAAGTAAAAACAGGTATCGCCCAGTTAATTTTAACTTGCACAGTCCTCGGTCTCTTGGTGAACTTTATCTGGTTATCCGTTGATTTCTTTATGGTGTCTAACGCAATTTGGTCTTGGTCAGACGTATTTGCTGGTCGCCCCCCTAATTTTTCATGAGTAAAAAATAAATGGAAGGAGATGGTAAGGATGAAAAATAACTTAATTAAATTGGCAAAATTCTTTGGGTGCTGGCTTGGCGGAACGATAGCCTTGGTCTGCCTAGCTGCTATAGATAATTCGATCATCTCAGCGGGTACTGTAGTTGCCTACTTCTTGGCTTCACCATTTTTTATTTTTAGTTTTTGGCTTTACCAAAAAGAGGATAAGAAATGGAAAGATGCCGGGGTCTTCGTTATGGCTATAACTGTGGCGCTTGCTCTGTTTTCACTAATTACAATCAATAAGGCAGCTGGCTATAACTCAAGTTATTACAGTAAAACATCGCCAGCACCTTATGAGTTTTCGTATAGCGAAAAAGCAATGATTAAATTTAATAATGAACAGATTGCAAAGTACACCAAGGAAAACCAGCAATATCAAAAGTATGGAACTAGCCATGACGTTAATTTTAGCTATCGTATGGCCGTTAACTATGAGTACGATAATTGCAAAATTTTCGAGAAAGATCCTAAGAAAATTAAATACGATTCTTATGATTGCACAACAACAGAAAAAGATTACTTTTCACGTAATAAATAAATTGAAGGGAGTGAAATATGAAAGTCATTTTATCCCTTTTGTTTGCTTTGGCTTTATCAGGGTGTGCCTCATGGGGTAGTAGTACCAGTTCTGGATATAGAGGCTACAACCCTAAATATTGCAGCTTGTGCAAGCTTAATTATCAGAAGTATGGATACATAGATAGAACCTATACCGGAAGTTATCCCTACAACAGTAGGTCTTACAAGAAATAGTTAAAAAGCTCCACATTGGGGCTTTAATTTTTTATGGAGTGACAAATGAAAAGAAAATTTATTGCTTTAGCTTTATTAGCTTCAATTAGTACCAGTGTTTTTGCTACTGAAGTAAAGAAGGAGGAGGATTTCAGTCGCAAATACAAGGCCATGGTTTTGCAATCAGTTGTATTCGGAAAAGCCAAGGTTCTTGCTGAGGGCAATGAAGTATCTGGTGCGGTGGCCACTAGCGCTGTAGTCGGCGCTAGTGCTGTTGCTGGTCTTGCTACAGCCAATGGGGCAACTATGAACGGAGTGGTCAATGGCGCTGCTAGTGGCTTGATTATTGGCGCTATTGCTGGCTTGATTGT
Source organism: Polynucleobacter sp. (assembly GCA_044340835.1). Lineage (GTDB taxonomy): Bacteria > Pseudomonadota > Gammaproteobacteria > Burkholderiales > Burkholderiaceae > Polynucleobacter. The sequence goes on along the minus strand of JBIISV010000004.1, from coordinate 22,443 downwards.
TGGTGCCATTGCATCTAGTGCCAATGCTTCGACCATTGAGTGCATGGACAATGCTGCCAATAATGGCGAGAAGATGGAATGCGCCTCTACTACTTGGGCTCATATTCACCAGTTATATGCACAAGCTGGACTAACTACCCGTGATGTACCAGTTCCAATGCCCTTAAATCTGGACAACACACGTCAAACTCTGGGAGCATTCTGGGAGGATAATCCTACGCCACAAAAATTATCAGACGGAACACCTGTCATTAAATTCGCTACAGTCAATATGGAGTCAGTACCTACTGTTATTACCATTGCTGGGGAGTTTAAGGGTGAAGGATATGCGGTGCAATACCCAGAATCATTGGGCTATGAATGGAAAATTCAATCAGTGCAGAAGTATGACAAGCCGGTAGTAGTTCGTAACTTACTAGATCGTGAGCAGTGGGACAGCAAGGTAGTTCCATTCTTAAACGATCCCACTAACTTTGCAAAATCTTAATAAGGAGAAGTGACGATGAAAACCACAGCAACTAAATATGACTTAGCTTGTGACTGGGTAGCGCATAACAGATTTAAAACCTGTATTGGCGCTATCTTGGCTTTGATACTTTTTAACTTAGCAATGCCTGATACACCTAAGCAATCAAGTCCAGCCACTGCTGAAATTACCAATCCTCAGCAACGGGAGTTCGAGGCGAAGCAAAAACAGGAGGCTAACAAAATTGCCGTTATGGAGCTTGCCCTGAAGCAGGTTGTCACTCAATACGCAAGGGATCCAAGCAGTGTGCAATTTGGTAAGACCCAAAGATTTAAAAATGGGGTATGTATTCCTGTCAACGCTAAGAATGGATTTGGTGGCTATACAGGGTTTAGTGAGTATTGCTATCTCGAGGAAAAGGGTAAGCCTGTTTTAACTAAGGATGGTCGTACAGACTTTTAAATAAAGAGGGGGGATAGCATAAGGAAACAATTCATCCCCCCGATTTATTGTTAACGATGATGGTTTGTTTCCAGGCTTCACCTAATTTTTGCGCTAAGATCCGCGCCAGAATATCTGTGGCACCTCCAGGTGCAAATGGACTAATAATTTTGACTGTCCGACTTGGGTAGCTGTTGGCTGATTCTTGGGCATAACTGATCGGGCTGAAATTGAGAAGCAGCGCGATAATGGATAAGCGAATTGCCTGAGTAAATAGTGGTTTCATCAGATTTTGTCTCCAGCTTACTAGATTTAGTTAGTATGATTTAGCCAGTTTATATTGAATTTCTTATTAATGAATCTTTATTATCTATAAATCAGCGCTAGCTCGATTCTGATAGTCATTTGATCTCATAATGATTTAGAGTGCCACCTAATAAACTCGATCTACTTCAATAAAGTCAAAATGACGTTTGGCATCTGATTAGCTTGGGCTAGCATGGAAGTAGCGGCCTGTTGCATGATTTGACCCCGAGTTAATGTAGCGGTCTCTACAGCATAGTTGGTGTCAAGTATTCTGCTCTGAGCGTCAGCAAGGTTGTTTGAGAGGGTCTGAAGACTATCAACAACATAGTCTAGGTGGTTTAACTGTGAGCCCAGATCAACGTAGTTAATAGTATTTTGATTAATGGCATTGGTAATATTTGCAGTGGACAAGAAAGAAACTGAGTCGCCAGTAAGGCTTTTAACATTTCCGCTACCATCAAAATAATCTCTATTAAAGATCATGCCACCGTTGTGGGCAGCTATTGCATTAAAGTCTTGATCAGCAACGATACCTAGACCTCCGGTGGAGGTAGCGGATGGAGATGCAACCGTTGTTTGGTACCAAATGCTTGGGTTATTACTGCCATCTAATGATAGATTGGTGTCATAAACTGCAGACCATTGAGCTGTAGATAGAATTGTTGGCCCGTCATAAGGTCCGCTTACCAATTTCCCGCCGGATTGTCCAAAACCTAATCTGTTATCAAAAAATATCGTTCTAGCGGGTAGCATATTGCTTTTAATAACCTTAATTACTCACCAGACATTGAAAAATCTATTCCCACTACTTTTTGCGTTAATGGCCTATGCCTCTAGCGCTTATGCCCAGGATTCTTTGGCGTTTAACTGCATTCGGACTGAAAAAGACTACAGCGAAAATTATGAGCTGAGAATTCAGCCGGCCTTAAGTGCGCAAAAAGCCAAAATTTTTTTGGATGACCGAGACTTAGATCGCATGGATGAGGGTGGGCGTCAAACAGTTAAAAGTGTAGTGATTTCGAATCCTAGTATCTTGATTATTATTGAGGCGTTTTTCGATCCGGAGCTGCTTGATGGCATCGCTTATCCGGCAGGCCAAGTAGCCACTCAAATCAGCTTAAATCAGATTACGGGAAAGCTTACAAAAATTGAAACTATTAAAGGCGGTATTTTGGGGGCCCATTTAGGAAATGGCACCAAGCTGACTGAAGAGTTATGTACTCTTAAAGCGGGTGCGAGGCAAACTCGGTAGGATTTCTCCTTTTTACTTTAATTAAAGTAATGAATAGATTGGAAGTTCCCATGAGTATTTGGATTGAGACCGATTATTGATGGGTCGAAGGATTTTTTCCATTATCTTGTTGATTCTATTTTTGCCTAGTACAGTGCATATAATGAATTATCGACTGAAGTGTATTTGCTGTCTAGGTCGCCCCTTTTTTGTATTGATAACGTACGGACTAAGAAATGACTTATTGGCACTTCAAAATATTCTCCCTCATAGTGACGAGTTTTGCATTACTTTCCTGTGGTGGCGGCGGCTCTAGTGGAAGTTCAACTGGTTCAGCTGCTACCCCCAATATTCTTTATGTGATCATGGATGACGTGGGTATCGACCAGATGAGCTCTTTTGGTTACGGTGGCCCCGTTCCTCCGAGCATGCCTAATATAGGTGCAGTCGCTAGTTCAGGTATTCGTTTTCGCAACACATGGTCTATGCCCGAGTGCTCTCCTGGTCGTGCTGCTTCATTTGTAGGGCGCTATCCACTGCGAACCAATACTTACTCCGCCTTGGGAACCTATGATTTAGCTAATGCTCAAATGTCACCCTACGACATGACAGCACCGACAATGTTGAAACAGGCTAACTATGAAAGTGCCATGTTTGGTAAGTTTCACTTGGCTGGACCAGATAATAATCAGGCAGGTAATGGCACTCCATTGCAACTGGGTTGGGATTATTTCTATGGCTGGATTAGAGGGGGCCCGGCAGGCTTAGATACTACTGCTGGTGGTGTTGCTCCAACGGGCACTTACTCTTGTGGCTTTGTTCCTAGTGCGGTAGCAGGTGGTGCAGATAGGGGCGCATGTTACCAACCCGATAATTCTTGTAAGGTGATTACAGGCGTCAATGCTGATGGCGACGTGGCGGGTAAGCAATGCATGCAATCGGGCGGTATTTTGGTGCCGAACGCAACATGCGCAGCGACCGCTCCAAGTGGCCTGAACTTTACCCGGGCAAGTGGTTACTATGTTTCACCTCTAGTGATCAATAGTACGCAGGGTGGCGTTCAACAGATCGCCAATACGGATTCTCGCAGCCGTGGTTACCGAACCATTATCGAAACTCAGTCAGCGATTGACTGGATTAAGGGGCGCAGCCCAAATAAGCCATGGATGGCAACGGTCAGTTACAGCGCTTCACATACCCCTTATCAGCAACCTCCTGGATCTTTGGTCAAGGGTGGCGCTGGCGATGACTTGAGTTGCACCAGCTTGCTCCAGCAGAAGGTCATCTTTAATAAGATGACTGAGGCCGCTGATACTGAGTTTGGAAGATTGTTGGTAGAGACAGGTTTAGCTAAACGTAAATTAGACGGCTCTTTAGATTACGATCCAAAGGCCAGCAATACCATGATTGTGATTGTTGGTGATAACGGCTCGTTTGCAAACAATGTTAAATCGCCATTTGACCTCACGCGTGCTAAGTCTACGGCATACCAAACGGGAGTATGGGTGCCGCTGATTGTTTCGGGACCCATGGTTGTAAAGCCAAATCGTGATGTTGAGCATATGACTAATATGGTTGACGTATTTCAGTTATTTGGCGAGATTGCAGGTATCGACGTGCCTAAGGTAGTTCCACGCACCATCGATTCAGCGCCGCTCATGCCGTACTTAACTAGTCCGAATCAGGCGAGCATACGAACAGTAAACTTTACACAAGGTAGTTACAACCTTCAAGCCAATGGGCAGCGTAATGGGGCTTGTTTAGTTTCGACGATGCTGGGTAATGCAGTATTGCAGACAGTTTGCACGCAAAGTATTTTTGACAAAGGTCCTTGCGAAGATAATGCGGGTGTCTGGTGGGGGCCTGGTTATACGGATCCTTCCGTCATCACACCTGCACAGTATTCTGGTGCACCCTCATCAACGAATGGCTATCGAACTTGTTGGCAAGTCAATCAGGCGCAGTTTAAAACCAATAAACCACTTACTAGCATAATTGCTGAGACCACTATTGCTGCCAGAAATGAAAACTATAAATTAGTTCGCAATACTGTTCAGGTTTATAACTCCACCACCAATACTGGCGGTCCCGTTACCACGGACGAGTTCTATCAGATTGATCAAGCTGCACCAACACCTAAGATTGATACGGCGGATTTAGATTTGATGCCGACTAAATCAAGTTGGTCCAGCGTAATTCTCTCTAATTACAATAGTTTGCTGATCTCACTAAATAATATTCTTGCCTCCCAACCTGCTTGTCCTGGGGATGCCAATATGGATGGCAAAGTGAATACAGAGGATCTTAGTATTTGGCAAAAACTGTTAAGTTGGGCTTTATCCAGTATTGCTGACTTTAATTTTGATGGCTTAACTAATAATGCTGATGAACAAATGATTCGGAGTAATACGGGTACCTGTTCTAAAGCAACAGCGGTGTATTAATCATGGTTTTATTCAGGGCCTTATCCATGCCTTTGTTGGTCTGGCGGCTACGGTCGCCACTCGGATGCTGCTAAATCTGAGAGGGCTTAAAACTGAAGAAACTACTGAGGGCGCACTAATGGGGAAGCTTATAGCCCCCACATTAGTGCTAACCCTGAATATAAGGATGTTGCAAGAGCATATTATGTATCTTGAATACTTATTCAGTGATTGCATATGAAAAAACTACTACATCTCTTTACATTCCTTTTGGCCGCAGCTGTTTTGTTAGCATGCGGCGGCGGATCCTCTTCTTCAAATTCATCTTCATCAACTACTGGTTGGACCTGGGTAGGTGGAAGTAAATATAGTGGTACGTATAGTTACGATTTCACAGCTCAGGGTGTCGGTAGCACGCTCAATATGCCTGGCGCACGAAGTACTTCGGTTAGTTGGATAGATAGTAGTGGTAATTTTTGGGTTTTTGGAGGTCTTACTGAGAATGCCTTAACTTTCCTTGGAGATCTTTGGAAATACAACCCCAAAACTAAAGAGTGGGCTTGGATGAACGGCTCCCTCACTACGAATACTGTAGGTAATTACGGTGCTAAAGGTGTGGCTGCTTCTACTAATGCTCCCGGTGCTCGCATTGGTCCTGTGGCATGGACAGATACCAGTGGCAATCTTTGGATGTATGGGGGATTTGGTTACGGAGAGACTGGTGGGTTAGCTGCAATTGGCACCTTAAATGACCTATGGAAGTACAACATTGCCGCCGGGCTTTGGACCTGGGTATCCGGTAGTAAGTCGGTGAATCAAGCCCCAGCCTACGCCACTAAAGATGTCGCTAGTACTTCGAACACTCCGGGCGGAATTGTGGGTGCGAATGGATGGATTACTAGTAATGGACGTCTCTGGATTTTCGGGGGAGCTGCTGATGGTGCATTAACTACCACCTATAACAACCTGTGGGAATTTAATCCCAGCGACTCTACTTGGACCTTTAGAGGTGGCGCTGGTAAAAACGGCGCCTCAAGCTATCTTACGAATGCTGTAGGGGTGTATGGCACAAAGACAGTGAGTGCCGTGACCAATCAACCTGGCTCCAGGTTGGATGCGATGAGTTGGTTAGATAACTCGAATAATTTATGGTTCTTTGGTGGCAATGGCTGGGATAGTGTTGGCAGTGCTACCGCAATTTTGAATGATCTATGGAAATACAACACCACTACCCAGCAGTGGACTTGGATGAGCGGTAGCAACTTAAAAAATGCCTTCGGTACATACGGTATACAGGGTGTTGCAGCGAGTGCAAATACTCCTGGCGCCCGTTGGTATCGTGGTCCATTCGCATGGGTAGATGCCTCTGGAAGCTTTTGGATGTTTGGCGCAGATGGTAACGGCACAACTCAGAATGGTTTACTCAATGACTGGTGGAAATTTAACGCCTCTACCAATCAATGGACTTGGATGAGTGGTAGCAACGAGCCTGGCGCAAGTTCTGTTTATGGCGCCCTGGGGGTGTCTGCGGCAAGCAATCAACCAGGCTCGCGCAAGGATGTGATTGGCTGGTCAGATGCGACTGGTAATTTATGGATGTTTGGAGGCTACGGACCTGATGCATCAGGATCATCTGGCTACCTTAATGATTTATGGAAGTTTACCCAATGATGAAAGCCAACATCTTGAAAATCTTTGGCTTGTTACTTGCGTGTAGTTTGCTTTTATCTTGCGGCGGAAGTAGTTCTGGCGGAAGCTCAGGAGCGAATGCGAATAGTACGCCCAATATTTTGTTTGTCATTATGGATGATGTTGGCATTGATCAGATGGCAAGCTTTGGATACGACGCAAATAATCAACCAAGCATGCCTAATCTGTTGACAGTTGCACGCTCTGGTGTCCGCTTTCGTAATACTTGGTCGATGCCTGAGTGCTCCCCAGGTAGGGCATCGATGTTTGTCGGGCGCTTTCCATTAAGAACAAATATCTATGGTGCCATTGGACAGGATGACCTTGCCAACTCGCAAATTTCACCTTATGACATGACTACGCCGAAGTTACTAAAGCAGGCAAATTACGAGAGTGGTTTGTTTGGTAAGTTTCACTTGGCGGGGCCCGATAATAATCCCGCAGGTAATGGCACTCCAGGAGTGTTGGGTTGGGATTATTTTTATGGATGGATTGGTGGTTTGCCAGCCTCTATTGATACCACTGCTGGTGGTGTAGCGGCTTCCGGTACCTATTCGTGTGGCTTTGTTACTGGCGAGGTCTCTGGTGCCTGTTATCAGTCAAATGGCTCGTGCTCTGTAATTGCAACTGGGAATTTAACTGGTGGCGTTCCAGGAAAACGTTGTGCAATGGGTGGCGGCATCTTTGTGCCCAATACGACTTGTAGTAGCACCCCGCCAAACAACCTTAACTTTGGTATACAAAATGCTTACTACGTTTCACCTTTAGTAATTAATGAGGGCGGCACTGTAACAGAGGTACCAACTACGGATCCTCGCAATCGCGGTTATCGAACTACGATTGAAGCAGATGCAGCGATTAGTTGGATTAATAATCGCTCTGGGAATAAACCTTGGATGGCAACTGTCAGTTTTAGCTCCGCCCATACGCCTCTGCAGCAAGCCCCGATTGGGCTGGCTCCTAATGCCGGAGCTGCTGCCGATGCCTTGGATTGTAAAAATTCAACACAACAACGCCTGATACAAAATCAAATGACTGAAGCAATGGATACTGAATTTGGCCGTCTTCTGGTAGAGACTGGCTTAGCTTCTCGCGGAAAGGATGGTAAGTTGGTTTACGATCCCAAGGCAAAAAATACGATGATTATCATTGTTGGTGATAACGGCACCTTGGGCGGTTCAGTGAAGTTGCCATTTAATCCTAAACTCGCTAAAGGGACCGCTTACCAGACTGGGGTTTGGGTTCCATTAATTGCCTCGGGTCCCTTGGTTGTCCAGCCTGATCGCGAGGTGAATCACATGGTAAATATGGTGGATACCTATCAATTATTTGGTGAGATTGCTGGTTTAAATGTACCGACTTTAGTGCCTCGTGTGATTGATTCGGCCCCATTGTTGCCATACTTAACAAACGCCAATCAATCCAGCATCCGAACTGTCAACTTTACTCAAGGCAGTTACAACATTCAGGCGAATGGCGGAAGAAATGGCCCCTGTGTATTTTCTGGAAGCGCTTGTTCGCAAATCCCAATTTCAAAGAGTGTTTGCGAGGACAACAATGGAGCTTGGTGGGGTCCTGGTTTTGATACCACAGGCGCTAATGCTGTTCCTGTGACCTCTGGTCATAGCTCATCCCAAGGTTATCAGAGTTGTTGCCAAGTCAATCAAGCTAAATATAAGCTCGGACAATCACAAATAACGATTGTGGCTGAAACAAGCACGGGGATTCGTAATGACAATTACAAGATTGTTCAGAACACTACTCAACATTACAACTCATCAACTGATAGTTGTTCAAATGTGATTACGAATGAGTTCTATCAAATTGATCAGGCAGCACCCTTGCCTAAGTTGGACAATCCAGGATCGGCTAACCAGCTAAATCCTGCCTCATCTTCAACTTTGATGGCAATTTATAATAATTTGATGTCACAACTTAATTCTATTTTGGCCTCTCAGCCACCATGTCCTGGTGATGCCAATATTGATGGGCAAGTTAACGCAGAGGATTTAAGCATTTGGCAAAGACTCTTGAGCTGGGCTTTATCAAGTATTGCTGACTTTAATTTTGATGGCTTAACGAATAATGCTGATGGGCAAATGATTCGGAGTAATACGGGCACCTGTTCTAAAGCAACAGCGGTGTATTAAACCTTGAACTTCATTTATCGGCATCGTGCAATTCTTTTCGCTGTCGCTATCGCAGTAGCGGGAGGGCTTGGAGCTTACTTTTATCTGCAAGAAGGAAAGGTAAGCTCTTCACCTCCAGTGGTTTTGCAAAGTGATGGGAAAAATGCTCCATTTGGAATGGTGTGGATTCCTGGTGGAGAGTTCTTGATGGGTAGCGATCACAAAAAAGCCCAGGCTAACGAAAGGCCAGTGCACCGCGTTAAGGTCAATGGCTTTTGGATGGATAGCACACATGTAACGAATGATCAATTTGCTCAGTTTGTTAAGGAGATGAATTATCGAACTACAGCAGAGCAAATTCCGGATTGGGATACGATTAAGGTGCAATTACCTCCAGGCATACCAAAGCCTCCGGCTGCTGCTTTTGTGCCTGGTGCCATGGTATTTATTGGCACTAAAGATAAAGTTCGCCTAGATGATTATTCGCAGTGGTGGGCTTATGTGCCTGGGGCTAATTGGCAACATCCCACAGGACCTAAAAGTAATATTGAAGGCAAGGGTAATCATCCAGTTGTCCAAGTGAGCTATGAGGATGCTAAAGCTTATGCTCAGTGGGCTGGAAAGCGATTGCCTAGCGAAGCAGAGTGGGAGTTTGCTGCTAGGGGTGGGCTGAACCAAGCCACTTATGCTTGGGGCAATCAGCTGGAACAAGAGGGTAAATTGCCTGCCAATATCTGGGATGTCAGAAAACAAGCTTTCCCAGTTGTTGATACAAAAGTCAGCCCAAAAGCAGGCGGAGCGATTGGTACCAGTCCTGTGGGCACTTATCCTCAAAATGGTTATGGCCTATTTGATATGACCGGTAATGCTTGGCAGTGGGCGTCTGATTGGTATGGATTCAATTTCTTTGAGATGCAGTCAAAGCAGTACGGCAACAGATTGATTATGAATCCGCAGGGGCCAGAGCAATCCTTTGATCCTGCCGATGCTGGTGTACCACCTAATGCCCCCAAGCGCGTGATTAGAGGTGGCTCATTCCTGTGCAACGAAGATTATTGCCAGTCTTATCGTCCCAGCGCTAGGAGGGGGAGTGATCCCTTTAGCCCCATGTCCCATCTTGGGTTTAGGTTGGTAAAAGACTGGTAATGCCTTAAAGTTCTGAGGATTAATTAGGCTCTGTCACAAACCCTATTTTAGTTAAACCTGCGCGCCTGGATGCTGCAAGCACTTGAGCAACGTATTCATACTTCACTGATTTATCAGCGCGCAAATTAATTTCTGGTTGCGGTTCTTTCTGCGCGGCTTTTTCCGCATAGCCATTAAACGTCTCTAAATCAATTGAGGTGCTATTCCAGAAAATCTGACCCTTTGCATCAATCGATAACTGTACTGATTCTGGCTTCACTTCATTACGGACGCTATTGGCTTTTGGCAGCTCTACTTTTACCGCCTGCTGGATCACTGGTAAGGTAATGATAAAAATGATTAAGAGCACCAACATGACATCTACCATCGGAGTCATATTGATTTCCGACATGATGGTATCGTCATTCTGATCGTTTTGCAGATTGAAAGACATCCTTATTCTCCGGACTTCACACGGGCGCCAGTCACAAAGTAAGCAAGTAGATCGTTGCCAAAGCGATTGAGGTCAGCAACCAATAACTTATTGGCGCGGTTGATTACGTTAAAACCAAGCACTGCCGGAATCGCTACAGCTAAACCGAGGGCAGTCATGATGAGCGCCTCACCAATCGGACCAGCAACCTGATCAATTTGAGCGCTACCTGAACTGCTGATTGCGATCAAGGCATGGTAGATACCCCATACCGTTCCAAATAGGCCAACAAATGGGGATATTGCGCCGGTAGACCCCAAGAAGGTTAGGCCTTTTTGGAGTTGTGCAGCAACACCATCAATACTATTTTTTAGACTTCTCGCCATCCACTCTGAGTAGTTGAGGGTTTGCAGGAGCTCTCGATGATTAGTAGACTGACTCTGATGGTGGGTGGATGCGCTACTCGCTGCCTTAGCAATCTGATAGTAAGGATTGCTTGCATGATTGGTTAACGCATTAAGACCTTGATCATAAGAGGTGGCGCGCCAGAATTGATCTAACTCTGCCTTGAGTTTGTTCAGAGAGCGCAAATCCCAAGAGCGTGACAGTAGGATGACCCAGGTCACGATAGAGCAAGTGAGCAGTAGGATTGCTACAAAGCGGGTAACAGCATCGCCTTCAAGCCATAAATTTGCTATGCCAAATGGTGTATTCATAATGATTAATTCTTTAAATTAAATTTAATTAAAAGGTTAGTAGAAATTCTGGCGGGTGAGCCATTCACTAAAAATGGTTTGAATCGATAACGTCGACCAATCTCTGTTGCTGCTCGATCTAATCTTGGAAATGTGCTGGAACGCAATAAGGCAAGATCTTCAACATTTCCTGATTCATCAATAATTAATCTGACCACCACTTCACCTTGCTCCCCAGAGCGCTTCGAGAAAGAAGGGTAATAAGCATCTGCATCGGGTTGATATACGACCACCAGTTTACCAATATCAGTCTGAATCGGTGTGCCGCTAGACCCCGAGGCAGTCGAGGGCGCCACAGTGGCATCGGGTGTCTGGGATTCATTTTTTGACTGCGGTACTGGTGGAGCTGGAGTCTGTTGTTGGTTTTGGGCTGGGCTGGACGCTTGGGTGGCGCTTTCATCCAGTGTTTTCTTCTTTTGCTCTTGCTTTGGCTTTGGTGGAGGCGCAACTGGAGCAGCGGGGGCGGCTTGAGGCTTTTTTTCAGGCTCAGGACTCAGTAAATTTGCCATTACTCGCGTTTCGTCGAGATTATTCTCATTATCCAGTTCTGTACCCCTCTGTAATCCAACTAGAAAGAGTAGATGCAATGCAATTACAAGCCCAATAATGATACGTTCGGACTTATTAAAGGGCAGATGTGCACTAATTTGAGCTAAAAAGGGGCTCATCTGAAGTCACTCACAAACTGAGATTGAATAGGGTGCGAGCTAAGATCAGACTGCATTAGTTCTTGTGCCATATGCAATAAGTTGACTGCATCCTTGCTGCTAATTAAGCGAATGGAGCCGCTCTTACCAGTATCCAGATTCTTATTTTGTAGTTCTAGTTTTCGCTTCAGTTGGCGAACCACTGCATCGCTAGTATCAATGAGATTAATAGAGTCGCCTAGTAATTGGCGAATGGCATTTCTCAAAAAAGGGTAGTGCGTACATCCCAGAACGAGGGTATCGGCTTGAGCATCCTGAATGGGCCCCAAGTACTCAGCAAGAAGCTCACGTGTTTCTTCGCTATTGGCTTGACCTGCTTCAATTAAAGGCACTAAACCTGCGCCCGCTTGTTTAATAAATCGGCACTCACTGGGCAGTGTCTCTAATAGAGCATTGAACTTATCGCTTTTGAGAGTGGCCTCAGTGGCAAGGACACCTACGATGCCATTGGTCGATTGCATTGATGCCGGCTTAATACCAGGCTCTACACCAATAATCGGAATGTGCTGAAGTTCAACGCGGATCTGAGCGATTGCCTGAGCCGTAGCGGTGTTGCATGCAACCATGATGGCATTGCAACCTTGCGCTGCTAAATACTGACAGAGCTCCATACTGCGGGAGGCAATCCATTCGCTTGATTTTTCTCCATAAGGAGCGTTGATCGAGTCAGCCAGATAAATATAGTCATGCTCGGGCAGTTGGCGCAAAGCCTCATCCAGAATGGATAAGCCTCCAACGCCAGAATCAAATACCCCGATGAGCGCCAAGTGGGTTTCGCTTAACTATAGATCACTATTGATTTTTACCTTAAGCTATCTTGACAGGAATGCCACCAATCTTCGCTTGCCATTCTTTTGGACCTGTCTCATGCATCGAGATACCAGCGGAGCTTACGGCAACGGTTGCCGGCATGTCTACAACATCAAACTCGTAAATGGCCTCCATACCCAAGTCAGCAAAGCCAATCACTTTGGCTGTACGAATTGCTTTGGAGACTAAATAAGCGGCACCACCCACAACCATTAAATAGGCAGACTTATGTTTCTTGATTGCTTCAATTGCAATTGGGCCACGTTCTGCTTTACCAATCATGGAGATCAGACCAGTTTCTGCCAACATCATTTCTGTGAATTTATCCATTCGTGTTGATGTTGTTGGGCCAGCTGGGCCCACGGCTTCATCACCCACTGGATCAACTGGGCCAACGTAATAGATCACCCGATTTTTAAAGCTTACCGGCAGCTCTTCACCCTTAGCAAGCATGTCTTGAATACGCTTATGGGCCGCATCGCGACCGGTCAGGATTTTACCGTTGAGCAGGAGTGTTTCACCCTCCTTCCAGCTGGCAACTTCTTCAGGAGTCAGGGTATCCAAGTTGACGCGTTTGGATTTTTTGGTGTCTGCGGTCCAAGTCACATCTGGCCAATCGGCCAATGACGGTTTCTCGAGTTTTGCAGGTCCATCCCCATGCAGATGGAAGTGAACGTGACGAGTAGCAGCGCAGTTTGGAATCATTGCCACTGGCAATGACACTGCATGAGTTGGATAGTCCATGATCTTGATATCGAGAACAGTGGTTAAGCCACCTAAACCTTGGGCACCAATACCAAGCTTGTTTACTTTGTCGAAAATCTCTAAACGGAGTTCTTCAATGCGATTTTTTGGGCCACGAGCAATGAGTTCCTGAATATCTACCGGACTCATCAAAGACTCTTTAGCCATCAGCATGGCTTTTTCTGGTGTTCCGCCAATGCCGATACCCAAGATACCAGGCGGACACCACCCTGCGCCCATCGTTGGTAGGGTGTTCAGAACCCAATCCACAATCGAGTCAGAAGGATTGAGCATGACCATTTTGGCCTTGTTCTCAGAGCCACCACCCTTGGCGGCACAAATGACTTCAACAGCATCGCCGGGAACGATTTCATAATGAATGACAGCAGGGGTGTTGTCACCCGTGTTTCGTCGCGCACCCGCTGGATCAGTTAATACTGAAGCGCGTAGGGGATTCTCTGAATTTGTATAGGCGCGGCGCACACCTTCATTTACCATTTCGCTGACGCTCATGGTGGCATCACCCCACTGGACATTCATGCCGATTTTGAGAAAAACGACTGCAATACCGGTGTCTTGACATAAGGGGCGGTGACCCTCAGCGCACATGCGGCTATTGGTCAAGATTTGGGCAATTGCATCTTTTGCGGCTGGACCTTGCTCTAGCGCATAAGCCCTACCCATGGCGGAGATAAAGTCTTTGGAGTGGTAGTAAGAGATGAACTGAAATGCGTCAGCAACGCTTTGAATGAGGTCATGTTGTTTGATATTTGTCATTTTTTTAGTCTTAATGGGGTCAGGTTTCATCTATTTTAAGGGTTTGCCATAGAGCAAATCCAGGGTGTTTTCACTTATCTTAAAAGCTTTCGGGGTGCGTTCCCCCAATTCTGCGTTATTTTTGCAGAAAAGATATCTGATTATTGAATAGAAGGGCTGTGCAGCATGGAACAATTAATGCAAGAAAACCGCGTATTTCACCCCCCTGTAGATTTTGTTAACGGGGCTAGCATTCCAGGAATGGAGGCTTATAACAAGCTCTGTACGGAAGCCGAGAAAGATTACGACGGTTTCTGGGGTCGTCTTGCAAAAGAAAATATTTTCTGGAAGAAGCCTTTCACTAAAGTTCTTGATGAATCCAAAGCGCCTTTCTATAAATGGTTTGAAGATGGCACCACGAATGCTTCCTATAACTGCTTAGACCGCCAAGTCGAAAATGGTTTAGGCAATAAGAATGCGATTATTTTTGAAGCAGATGATGGTTCAGTCAGCAATGTGACCTATCAAGAAATGCTTGAGCGCGTTTGCAAGATGGCAAATGCCTTGCGCAAGATGGGTATCCAGTCTGGTGATCGCGTCATTATTTATATGTCAATGTCGATTGAAGGCATTGTGGCAATGCAAGCTTGCGCCCGGATTGGTGCAATTCACTCAGTGGTGTTTGGAGGCTTCTCCGCCAAGTCTTTGCAAGAACGCATTGTGGACGTTGGTGCGGTTGCAGTGATTACCGCTGATGAGCAGCTCCGTGGTGGCAAGGCGCTCCCCCTTAAAGTGATTGTTGATGAAGCGATCGCCCTGGGCGAGTGTGACAAAGTCAAAAATGTAGTTGTATACCAGCGTACTGGCGGCAATATACCCATGACTGCTGGCCGTGATGCTTGGATGCATGAGCTGGTTGCAAATGAAGCTATTACCTGCGAGCCAGAGTGGGTTAGTGCTGAGCATCCGCTATTCATTCTGTATACATCGGGATCGACTGGTAAGCCTAAAGGGGTGCAGCACTCCACTGGTGGCTACCTCTTGTGGGCCATTCTGACAATGAAGTGGACGTTTGATATTAAGCCAAACGATGTGTTCTGGTGTACGGCTGATATTGGCTGGGTTACCGGCCACTCCTATATTACCTATGGCCCTCTCGCGGTAGGCGCGACTGAGATCGTGTTTGAGGGTGTGCCAACCTATCCAACGGCTGGCCGTTTCTGGCACACGATTCAAAAACATAAAGCAACGATTTTTTACACAGCACCAACCGCTATTCGTTCATTGATCAAAGCATCTAGTAATGATGAATCAGTACACCCTAAGAGCTACGATCTCTCCTCATTGCGCCTCCTGGGTTCTGTTGGCGAGCCAATTAATCCAGAAGCATGGATGTGGTACTACGAGAATGTCGGTGGCTCACGTTGCCCTATTGCAGACACCTTCTGGCAAACAGAAACAGGTGGTCACATGATTTCTCCATTGCCTGGTGCAACTCCAATGATTCCCGGTTCATGTACCTTGCCATTACCCGGCATCATGGCGGCAATTGTGGATGAGGCAGGCATGGATGTTCCTAATGGTAGTGGCGGCATCTTGGTTGTAAAGCGCCCATGGCCTTCGATGATTCGAACGATTTGGGGCGATCCAGAGCGCTTTGTGAAGTCCTACTTCCCAGAGGAATTGGGCGGCACTTTGTATTTGGCTGGCGATGGTGCAATTCGTAATAAAGAAACTGGTTACTTCACCATCACTGGTCGAATCGATGATGTCTTAAACGTATCTGGGCACCGCATGGGTACGATGGAAATCGAATCGACTTTAGTAGCCAATCCCTTGGTTGCAGAAGCAGCGGTAGTAGGTCGTCCAGATGAGTTAACAGGTGAAGCCATTTGTGCATTTGTAGTTCTCAAAGGCGGGCGTCCAACTGGTGATGAGGCAAAGAAAATTGCGACTGACTTGCGTAACTGGGTTGCTAAGGAGATTGGCCCAATTGCTAAGCCAAAAGATATTCGCTTTGGTGATAACTTACCTAAGACGCGCTCTGGCAAGATCATGCGCCGCTTATTGCGTGTCATTGCCAAGGGTGAAGAGATCACCCAAGATACATCCACACTGGAGAATCCCGCCATCTTGGATCAGCTCAAGCTGCCTTTATAGGGGGGTTGGGAAGAAACCCTTTCGGAAAACGTATAATCATCGCTTCGGAAGGGTGGATGAGCGGTTTAAGTCACACGCCTGGAAAGCGTGCGTAGGTTAATAGCCTACCGCGGGTTCGAATCCCGCCTCTTCCGCCAGTAGTTCTAAACCACCTTTGGGTGGTTTTTAACCTAGTTTATCTCTAAATCAGTGATGTCATCCCCACTTTTTCACTCTGCAAACCCCTGTTTTTAATCAAAAAATGGGGTTTTTTACCTTTTTGTTGCGTTGCCGCAAATAGTTCTTGCAGTGCAATAAAAAACTTCTTACAATGGTGCATCGCAATAAAATTTATCCACTTTTAAAGTTAGGAAAACACCATGTTCCAAAATCAATTGAATGACCAACTTACACAAGCCCAAGCTAAAGCGGTTGAAAACGCCAAGTTTTTGGCTCAAGTAGCTGTTGAAAGCGCCCAAGAATTAGCTGAAATCAACCAAGCTGCTGCTAAAGATGCATTGGTTGCTGCTCAAGAGGCCAGCGCTCAATTATTGGCAATTAAAGATCCACAGCAATTGGCTATATTGGCTCAACCAGAAAATGCTCAAGATGCTGCTAAGTACGCTACTGCTTACCAAGCTAAGCTAAGCCAAGTCATGCGTAACAGCAATAAAGAAGTGGCTCAAGTGGTTGATACATCCATTGATGATGCACGTGCTGATATGGTGAAGTTTGTTAAAGAAGCTACCAAAACAGTTCCTGCTGGTTCTGAAGCATTTGTAGCTGCATTTAAAACTGCATTTGATACATCACTTCAGCAGTTCGACCAGGTTCGCGCTACAGCAACTGATGCTTTCACAAACTTTGAGAAAAGTATTGAC
Source organism: Polynucleobacter sp. (assembly GCA_044340835.1). GTDB lineage: Bacteria > Pseudomonadota > Gammaproteobacteria > Burkholderiales > Burkholderiaceae > Polynucleobacter. The sequence goes on along the minus strand of JBIISV010000004.1, from coordinate 5,408 downwards.
GCTGCATTGGCAAATATTCAAGGCCAATACGCTGTTGTTAAGCCAGCTACAAAAAGCCGCAAAGCTGCGTAATTCGTTTTAACCAGTTTTGTATGAGAAACCGCCTTCGGGCGGTTTTTCTTTTTGAGTTGTCGTAATATCTCTTTACTTAAATGAAAACGGAGAAATTATGATCTTTGCAATCCTTTTATTAGACCGTCCTGGTGTTGCGGACTTACGGACTAAAGTGCGACCAGAGCACCGCGACTATTTAGCAAAACTCGCAGATAAGATGGCCTTTTCTGGTCCGTTAACATCAGAAGATGGAAAGACTGCAGTTGGAAGCTTGTTAGTGATGGATTTTCCAAGTAAAGCAGATGCGCAGGCCTGGCTATCTGAGGAGCCGTTCACTAAGGCGGGTGTTTATGAGAAGCCGATCATTCATGCTTTTACTAATATGTGGCAGCAGAAGGTCGGTTTTCCAGCATCGACTTAATCATCTCTAGAAGAGGGCGCGAGCAAGGTCGTTTATCTCGCATGCTCAGGAGCAATTGACCTCCTGATTGATGCCGCTGCCCTCTAAAAAGTTTCTCTCGAATTTGGTTCCAGAATCCAGTATCCTTGGTGTATGAATTCATTTACATTGCGCCCCTTATCCGCGATTGCGTTTATTGCTACTTTTGCCTTATCTGGCTGTGGCTCAATTGAGTCTGCAGCCCAAGACGATTGCACTTCGATTGGCTGGCAGATTGGCAGCAAGGGCTACCAAGATTGTTTCAAGGCTAGGGTCTATGAGCGTAAGTTGGATTACTCACTCCCGCCCGGCGATAAGCCTTCACCATCCCTCATCTAGAACAAGGGTTTACCCTTAGATTCATTCACTTGAGCGCCGTCAAGGACTTGAGGGCAGAAATAACCCAAAATCCTCAGAGTTTTTGGGAGTTCCCTATATAAAGCGAAAAAATACGACTTTCGCTAATTCAGGCATTCTCAAAGTCAGTATTGAGCATTATTTTGATCATCAAAAATAGCAGCAATCATTGCGACTAGAAATTAGAGACTACAGACTATGAATCACCCAAAACCCTCTGGAGAAATCAAGGCTGTTGCGGTAGCAACTGCAGATGATTTAAGGGAAACCATTCGTCGTAAAAGTAAGCTCAAAGGGCGTCAGGCGGATGATGTGTCATTGGCAGAGGTTCGCCAGTTGATTGGTGCGGCAGCGCATCGCCGTGATTTGTTGATTGAAAATTTACATATACTCAATGATGAGTACCGTGCTTTGCATGATCGTCATTTAGTTGCTCTGGCAAAAGAAATGAATTTGCCAATGGCTGAAGTATATGAAGTGGCCACCTTCTATCATCACTTTGAAGTAGTGCGAGGCAATGATCCGGTGGCGGATATTACGCTGCGTGTCTGTGATGGAATCGCCTGTGAATTGGCGGGCGCACAAAACCTCTTAGCAAAATTGCCGGCGATCTTAGGAAATCCGAATATCAAAGTCATTCCAGCGCCATGTGTCGGTCGTTGTGAGCAAGCGCCGGTAGCAGTAGTGCATCAGTACCCCGTATTGTTTGCCACTACTGATAAGGTCGCTGCTGCCGTCACAAATAATCTGACCACTCAGCCAATGGCAAAAGGCAGTGCCGTATTTGATCCTGCAGCTTTGGCTGAAAAAGGGATCTCTCCCCAGGGCGATAATCAAGCAGTATCTCCTGATTACGTTGGTTATGAGGCCTATTGTGCGCAAGGCGGCTATGTCTTGGCCAAAGAAATTCTAGAAGGTAATGCAAAAAATTCGCGTGATGCGGAAAGCATTATCAAGATCATGGAAAGCTCAGGACTTCGCGGTCTTGGCGGAGCGGGTTTCCCGTCGGGGCGTAAGTGGCGCATTGTGAGAGATCAGCAAGCTCCAAAGTTAATGGCAGTCAATATCGACGAAGGTGAGCCAGGCACATTCAAAGACCGTACTTACTTAGAGCGTGACCCACATCGTTTTTTAGAGGGTCTATTCATTGCGGCAAATGTGGTGGGCATTGATGCTTGCTATATTTATCTGCGTGATGAATATCACGGCGCCCGTGAAATGCTTGAATTTGAATTAAAAAAATTACAAGCAAATCCACCTTTCAAGCTGCCCTTAATTGAATTGCGTCGCGGTGCCGGTGCTTACATTTGTGGTGAAGAATCTGCCATGATTGAGAGTATTGAAGGCAAACGTGGTGAGCCACGTATGCGCCCTCCGTATATTGCTCAGGTTGGTTTATTTGGTCGTCCAACACTAGAGCACAATTTTGAGACTCTCTATTGGGTGCGCGATATTGTTCAGCGTGGTCCAGAATGGTTTAGTTCTTTTGGGCGCCATGATCGCAAAGGCTTACGTAGCTTTAGCGTAAGTGGACGCGTTAAAAATCCAGGTGTGAAGTTGGCACCAGCTGGCATTACTATTCAAGAACTCATCGATGAGTATTGCGGCGGTATGCAAGATGGCCACACTTTCTATGGCTATCTACCTGGTGGCGCCTCAGGCGGTATCTTACCTGCGACGATGAATGATATTCCACTCGACTTTGATACCTTGCAGCCTTATGGTTGTTTTATTGGTTCTGCTGCAGTCATGGTCTTTGGTCACAAAGACAAAGCCCGTGATATGGCTCTCAATGTGATGCACTTCTTTGAGCACGAGAGTTGTGGCCAATGTACACCGTGTCGTGTTGGTACTAGCAAAGCTGCTAAGTTAATGCAATCTCCATCATGGGATCAAACGACTCTTGAAGATTTAGCAACCGTGATGGTGGATGCATCCATCTGTGGTCTAGGACAGGCGGCACCAAACCCGATTCGCTGTATTACCAAATATTTCCCGAATGAAGTTGCTTAATTAATATTAGGGAAAGACGAGACAAATATGAACGCACCAGTAAATCCAAAAGAGCTCACACTGCAAACAGTCGAGTTCAAGTTAGATGGCCAAACTATTATTTCTTACGAAGGTGAAACCATTCTCAAGGCCGCTAAGCGCCACGGGATTGATATTCCGCATCTGTGTTTTAAGGATGGCTATCGGGCTGATGGTAATTGCCGAGCTTGCGTAGTAGAAATCAATGGTGAACGCACCTTGGCCCCCAGTTGCTGCCGTAGTGCGACTCCGGGTATGGATGTCAAGGCGAATAGCGAGCGTGCACTCAAGAGTCAAAAACTCGTTCTAGAAATGCTGTTATCCGATATGCCGGATGAAGGCTTTAAGTGGGTAGGCGATAGTAAAGAAGAGGAGCAAAAGAACCAACATGGTGAGCTCAGTACTTGGGCTACTCGCATGGACGTGACTGTACGTCCAGAGCTCAAGGCATTGCGTCGTGACAAAGTGATCAATGATGTATCGCACCCTGCAATGGCGGTGAACTTAGATGCTTGTATTCAGTGCAATCGTTGTGTTCGTGCTTGTCGTGAAGAGCAGGTCAATGATGTGATCGGTTATGCAATGCGTGGCTCTCATAGCGAGATCGTATTTGATCTGAATGACCCAATGGGTGATAGCACTTGCGTAGCTTGTGGCGAGTGTGTTCAGGCTTGCCCAACAGGTGCTTTGATGCCTAAGGGCTTAATAGGTTCGCAAACCGTTGATCGCAAAGTGGATTCTGTTTGCCCATTCTGTGGAGTGGGTTGCCAGATTACCTATAACGTTAAAGATGAAAAGATTGTCAGCGTCGAAGGTCGTGATGGCCCAGCCAATCACAATCGTCTCTGTGTTAAAGGTCGCTTTGGTATGGACTATATCCATAACCCACAGCGCCTCACTAAGCCGCTCATTCGTAAAGCGGGTGTTGCTAAAGATGAGGCCTTACTAGAAGGCAAGCAAGATTGGTCAGATATTTTCCGTGAAGCGACTTGGGAAGAGGCTTTGGAAGTTGCTGGCGGCGGCCTGAAGAAACTCAAAGATCAATATGGCAATAAAGTATTAGCAGGCTTTGGTTCCGCAAAAGGGAGTAACGAAGAGGCTTACTTATTTCAAAAGCTGGTACGCACTGGTTTTGGAAGTAATAATGTGGACCACTGCACCCGTCTTTGTCATGCATCCTCTGTCGCTGCTTTACTAGAGGGTGTTGGCTCAGGTGCCGTTAGTAACCAGGTAAATGACGTTGAGCACTCAAGCATGATTTTTTTGATTGGATCGAATCCAACTGCGAATCATCCGGTTGCGGCGACTTGGTTTAAGAACGCGGCTAAGCGGGGCGCAAAGATTGTGTTGTGCGATCCCCGGATGACTGAGATCAGTAAGCATGCTTGGCGGACCTTGCAGTTCAAGCCGGATACGGATGTGGTGATGCTCAATGCCATGATCTATACCGTGATTGAAGAAGGCTTGGCTGATCAAGACTTTATTCAAAATCGCGCCAATAACTATGAGGCACTCAAAGAAAATATCCAGGGCTATAGCCCAGAAGCGATGGCGCCACTCTGTGGAATTCCAGCGGAGACTTTGCGTGAGGTAGCGCGAGAGTTTGCTACTACTAAGTCAGCGATGATTTTGTGGGGCATGGGCATTAGCCAGCACGTACATGGCACTGATAATGCGCGTTGCTTAATTGCCTTAGTCAGCATTACTGGTCAAATTGGTAAGCCTGGCTCAGGTCTGCACCCACTACGAGGACAAAATAACGTCCAGGGTGCAAGTGATGCTGGTTTGATTCCAATGATGTTCCCTAACTATCAGCGTGTGGATAACCCAGAGGCGCATGCCTGGTTTGAGAAGTTCTGGGAGACCCCATTAGATCAGAAGCCTGGCTACACCGTAGTCGAGATCATGCATAAGATCACTGCCCCCGACAGTGATCCGGACAAGATTCGCGGCATGTATGTCGAAGGCGAAAATCCGGCGATGAGTGACCCTGATTTAAATCACGCACGTCATGCTTTGGCTTCCTTAGATCTTTTAGTCGTACAGGACATCTTCATGACGGAGACTGCACTCCTAGCAGACGTAGTATTGCCGGCTAGCGCCTGGCCAGAGAAGGTCGGTACTGCAAGTAATACTGACCGCATGGTGCAGATGGGTAAGAAGGCGGTTAATCCTCCTGGAGATGCGAAGCCTGATCTATGGATCATTCAGCAGATTGCCAAGCACATGGGCTTGAACTGGAACTACCAGGGCGCCGATGATGGCGTTGCTGCAGTCTATGACGAGATGCGTCAAGCAATGCACGCAGCAATTAAGGGCATCACTTGGGAGCGCTTAGAAAAAGAATCTAGCGTAACCTACCCATGTTTATCTGCCGAAGATCCAGGTCGTCCAATTGTATTTGATGATCAGTTTGCTACACCAGACGGTAAAGTGAAGTTAGTGCCGGCCGATATTATTCCTGCCAATGAGCGTCCTGATGCTGAGTTCCCGTTTGTGTTAATTACGGGTCGCCAGCTAGAGCATT
>JBIISV010000194.1:0-3056 GCA_044340835.1 Polynucleobacter sp. | reverse complement strand
TTATGGCAAATGCGTTTGCATATCGGATATTGCTGGGTTTCATGCTAATTCTCCACGGCGTCGAATGGCTTCAAGAATGATTGCGTTATCTTGCTTGCCTTCGCCTTGATCAAGACAAGATTGCAATAAATCGATGTATTGGCTTGCTAAAGGTAGCGGTTGATTTTTCTCAGCAGCCAATTTCTGAATTAATCCAAAATCTTTTAAACTCTGATCAACTCTACTTTGAGGTTGATCAAATTGACGCTTAGCCATCATAGGGCCTTTTACTTTCATGACGCTAGAGGCTGCTGCAGAATTTTGTAAAAGGTTAAGTAGTATGTTGGGGTCTAAGCCAATGCGACTTCCAAAAACGAGGCCTTCAGCTAATGCAGCGCGATGCAATCCCAGAACTAAATTAATTGCCAATTTTGCTTTGCTAGCACTTCCTAGATCGCCCACATACATTCTCTTTTTACACATGGCATCCAAAATAGGCGATAAATCATCAGCGAGATCTTGGTTGCCACCCATTAAACCCAGTCCTTCTCCATCTGCAACTTGCTTGCTAGTTCCAGAGATGGGCATTTCCAGAAAGCGCATGGCATGAACCTTATCCTGCAATGCAATTTCGATGATCTCGTTTGGCTCGCAGGTGCTGGTGCAGATGATATTGAGTGGCTTTTCCCGTTTTATGCGCAGCAGACCATGTGCGCCATGCAAAACATCTCGAATTTGACTGCTATCAAATAGACATAAAACGATAGTTTGACAACGCTCAGCTAGCTCTACAGCTGAGGATGTACATTGCTCTTTGCCAAACTCCATACATCGCTCTGGATTAAGGTCAAAGCCAAGCGTTGAAAATCCACTTAAATTCAATCTTTTTCCAAATGCTTGGCCCATTAATCCGAGTCCAATGATGCCGATTAACTGCTGATTTATCTCATGATTCATTTAAAGGAGTGATATTGGTAAATGGATGATGAAGCGCATCATCAAATAGTTGGTTGGCTGAGTAAGTGCTGTAGTGTTTAGTGGAATGATGAATTGCTTCAATCATTGCTTTAGCTGGGTAGCCCAAAGCCTGAATCTTTTGGGAAAACTGAGATTCAACCCCAGTTAATTTGATTTGCCATTGCTTGATTTCAGTCTCAGAAATATTAATAAACTCAATGCCCGCATCATGAAATGCAACGCGAGCTCGCGCTCCTGCTAGCCCATAAAATAGCTGCGCTCCAGCTTGAGCAAGCGCTCTAAGCCACTGGTTAAAAATGACTTTGAGCTCTGGAGTTAATTTATTCCAAAAGTGATGCGAGAGTCCATATTCAAGATTCACTCGGACTAAGTTCGCTGAGGTGCGGTAGAGGGCATCCTTATAAATGCCAGCTGTGTGCGCAGCGCTGTCTGAAATAGATACTGCAGCGACCTCATGATTTGCAAATCGTTTCTTTGCTTCAGGGGTACTGCAACCAACGGGTATGGCGCCTAATGCTTGGTAGATATCAAGCTCCATACCATCGCTACATGCAATCTTTTTACCCAATAAATCATTGAGGGATCTAATAGGTTCGCGACTAAAGAGGTTGTATTCACTAGTGGCTACTAAGCGACCCATCAAAATTTGATTGGCCTCAAAATCTTTTTTGAAATATTCGTGATACAGCGCTTCTGAAACTGCTGTTGCCACCTCTGCACTTGGAAAAATAAAGGGAAGGCTTAGACTTTGCGCAGCTGGAAAAGCATTGGCATCCCAAGCTGAATAAACGGGGCACATATCCGTAATGTTATTGACTAAGGCATCAATACCATCACGCTCTTTATGAAGACTGCCACCCCAAAACCCCTCAACCCCAATAGCCCCCTTAGTCATTACTGTCAGGCGTTTAAAAGCAGGCTCAAAGACATCTTTAACGGCAGGTGAGTCACCAGGAATATGAGCACTCATCCTGAGGATGAGTGCATTGGGTTTTAGGCTGAGATCTTCGCCATCGGTATTGAGCCAAGCTCTAGCAGAGCCTGTCTTGGAGATGACGTCTTCAACAGAGTCGTTGGCACTGATTTGTAGCGAATTCATTTAGTCGCCAGATTTCATATTGGCTTCTTTAACAACGCGCCCATAGCGAGCAATTTCACCGAGGTAAAATTTGCTGAAGTCGGCCTTGCTACCGCCAATAACTCTGAAACCCTGTTTTTCTAACTGCGCTTTGAAGCTGGGTGTACTGAGAATACCCTGAGTAGTTTGATTAATCTTGTCAACAATGCTATCTGGCGTACCTGCAGGTAGAAAAATTCCGAACCAAGTTTCTACTTCAACGCCGGGTACTCCAACTTCCGCCATAGTTGGTATCTCTGGTGCAAGCGGTGATCTCTCTGGGGAGGTAAGCGCTAATGCACGAATTTTTCCAGAGCCTAATTGGGGCAGCACTAACGAGAGGGTTGGGAACATTGCATCAACCTGGCCTGCGAGGGTGTCGCTCACAGCTTGGGCCGTAGACTTATAAGGCACATGCGTAATACTCGTTTTAGTGGAGATCTTAAAAATTTCTCCTGCAAATTGTCCAATGCTGCCATTGCCCCAGGAGGCGTAATTGAGTTGACCTGGTTTTGCTTTAGCCAAGGCGATAAATTCTTTTGCATTTTGCGCATTGACGTTATTGTTCACAACCAAAACCAATGGGACTGCTGCGACCAAAATTGTAGGTATGAATGCTTTTCTGGGGTCATAGCTTAAATTGTTCATCCAGGGGTTGGTCGCAATCGAAGCTGCTTCCAGCATGATGGTGTAGCCATCTGGCTTCGCTCTTGAGAAAATTTCTTCTCCAATGGCTCCGTTAGCGCCAACACGATTTTCGACAACAATTGTTTGCCCCAGTTTTTCTGTTAACAAGGGGACTAAGTTACGAGCCAATAAATCTGAAGTTCCTCCGGGGGACATGGGCACAATCATGGTAATGGGTCTTGAGGGATAAGCGCTGCTACCTTGCGCCAAAACACTGTTATGGCTAGCCAGCAGAGCTGCGATCATTATTAAAAGCTTATAAGGTTTGTACATCTGTCTCCTCCATCTTTTTTAT
>JBIISV010000192.1:0-3076 GCA_044340835.1 Polynucleobacter sp. | reverse complement strand
TTCGGCGGTCAGAATTTGATTGAAGCTTGCGCTGCAGGCTGCCCAGTATTACTAGGCGAGCATACCTATAACTTTCAACAGGCAGCCATAGATGCTATTCAGATTGGTGCTGCGAAGCGCACCCAAGGTGAGCCGATTGCCCTGATGGAAGCTTTAAAAGAGTTACTGGTAAATGATGTTGAGTTAGCAAAGATGTCGAGTGCTGCAAAGACTTATTCGCTTGAGCATCAAGGTGCGACTAAAAAAATACTAGCCGCCCTTAACTGCTATCCCTAATTTAGGTATTCACTCTCAATCTATTAAACCTGCGCCCCGAAGTTGGGGTCATCGTTGCGGGTGACGTCATCAGGCTTGCGCTCACTCTTGATTAAGTCTTCACGGGTTATTCCTAGCCACATCACTAAAGCTGCCGCTACGAATACAGAGGAATAGATACCGAACAAAATACCGATAGTAAGTGCCAACGCAAAGTAGAAGAGAGTGGGGCCACCAAAAATCAACATTGCCAATACCATCATCTCAGTACTACCATGGGTAATCACGGTACGACTAATCGTGCTAGTAATAGCGTTATCAATAATCTCTCGGGTACTCATCTTGCGGTACTTGCGGAAGTTTTCTCGAATACGGTCAAAGATCACCACGGATTCGTTCACGGAGTAGCCCAGTACAGCCAGAACAGCGGCTAATACGGAGAGGGAGAACTCCCACTGGAAGAAGGCAAAGAAGCCCAGAATGATCACGATGTCATGTAAGTTAGCAATGATGCCTGCGAGCGCAAATTTCCATTCAAAACGGAAAGAGAGATAAACCACAATGCCGATGATCACAAATAACAGCGCCATCAACCCATCTATTGCAAGTTCTTTTCCAACCTGTGGACCAACAAACTCCACACGCTGTAATTTCACGCCAGAAGTAGCTGGTTCAAGCGCTTGCATTACTGCCGCACTTTGGTCCGCAGAGGAAATCATTTTTCCGTCAGCACCTTTTTGCAGTGGCAGGCGAATCATCACATCACGTGAACTACCGAAATTCTGAATCTGTGTATCTGTGTAACCCAGCTTTTCTACTTTTGATCTAATCGAATCTAGAGGGGCTGTTTTTGGGTAAGTAACCTCCATCACCGTGCCACCAGTAAATTCAATGGAGAGGTGCAAGCCATTCTGCCAGAGGAAGAAAATAGCCGCTAGAAAAGTGATTAAAGAGAATGCGTTCAGCGCCAATGCATGGCGCATGAAGGGAATATCTTTTTTGATGCGGAAAAATTCCATGGCTTATTTCTCCTGTGGGCGCCAAACTTGGCCGATAGCGAGTTTCTGAACTTTCTTACCCCTGCCATACCAGAGGTTTACAAGGCCACGTGAGAAGAAGACTGCTGAGAACATGGAAGTCAGAATACCCAAGCAATGTACCACCGCAAAACCTTTGATGGGTCCGGAGCCAAAGGCAAGTAATGCAAGACCAGCGATGAGGGTAGTGATGTTCGAATCTAGGATCGTTGCCCAGGCTTTATCAAAACCCACTGCAATTGCAGTTTGTGGAGCAACGCCATTCCGGAGTTCTTCCCGAATACGTTCGTTAATTAACACGTTGGAGTCAATCGCCATACCTAATGCGAGAGCCATTGCGGCAATGCCTGGCAGCGTTAAGGTGGCTTGCAACATGGACAGTATGGAAATCAAGAGCAGCAAGTTCACCGCCAATGCAATTACAGAGAAGGTGCCAAACAAGAGGTAGTAAGCAATCATGAAAATAGCAATTGCCGAAAAACCAATAATGAGAGAGGTGAAGCCTTTCTCAATATTTTCTGCGCCAAGACTTGGCCCGATCGTACGCTCTTCAATGATTTCCATGGGGGCTGCCAAGGAGCCTGCGCGCAATAAGAGGGCTAAGTCGTTTGCGCTCTCTGTACTCGGTTGACCAGTAATCTGGAATTTAGAGCCAAACTCACTTTGAATGGTAGCGATAGTAAGAACTTCACCCTTACCTTTTTCAAACAAGATCATACCCATCGGCTTACCAATGTTTTCGCGGGTCACTTCTTGCATGACTCGGCCACCAGCAGCATCTAAAGAGATGTTTACTGAGGGGCGCTGGTTCTGATCAAAGCCTGCGCTCGCATCGGTAATACGATCACCGCTGAAGATGACTGATTTTTTGAATACCCCTTGACGATTTTCACCAAAACGGAAAACATCCATGCCTGGGGGAGGGGTCTCACCAATCCCAATAGTTGAAACGATTGGGTCGGCTAACCTAGACTCTAAAGTTGCAGTGCGACCAATAATATCTTTGGCGCGCGCGGTATCTTGAACGCCTGGCAGCTGCACAACAATTCGCTCCGCGCCTTGTTGCTGGATCACAGGCTCTTTAACGGCCAATTCATTTATACGTTTGTTGAGTGTGACGATATTTTGCTTTACTGCATTATCTTGGATTGCCTTTAAGGCAGTAGGCTTAAACTCCCCAACGAGTTTTGGAGACGAGCCAGCAGCTTTGATTTGCCAGACGAGTTCAGGTTGACTAGTTGTTAATACTGCACGTGCTTTTTCAGCATCTTCAGTGCTACCGAAAGTAAGAGTGATAGTGTCTTGTCCACGTTCAATACCTTGCTGGCGAATAGATTTGTCACGCAACTGGCTACGAATATCTGTTGCCAAAGAAGTCACCTTCTTTTGAACCGCCCCCTTCATATCTACTTGCAGTAAAAAGTAAACACCACCTCGCAAGTCAAGACCGAGCGGCATGGGTAATGCATTCAGCGCATTTAACCAGCCCGGTGTATTGGAGAGTAGATTTAATGCAACTGTGAAATTGGGATCATTTTGGTCAAAGTTCAACTTTTGCTGTAATAAATCACGAGCGCGAAGTTGAGTATCAGTATTGTTGAAACGAATTTTGATTGAACCTACATTGCCGGTAGATTCAAAGAAGATGCCAGTATTACTAATGTTGTCATCAGTCAGAATCTTTTCAACTCTGGACTGCGTCGCCAAATCAACCTTAATGGTTGGCTTGGCGGACGAGACTTGAACTGCTGGAGCCTCTCCGTAGAGATTAGGCAATGAATATA
>JBIISV010000191.1:0-3084 GCA_044340835.1 Polynucleobacter sp. | reverse complement strand
CCAGCACCCCCTTTGGGATGGGATTCCAGATTTGACCAGCTTTTATTTCGTACATAGCTATTATGTTGTGCCGCAGCGTAAGGAAGATATTGCGGGCTCAACCGAATATGGCGACTGGTTTACTTCTACTGTCGCAAGGGATAATATTTTTGCAACCCAATTTCATCCAGAAAAAAGTGCAGAATACGGATTAAAGCTGTATAAAAACTTTGTTTCTTGGCAACCCTAACTTTTTCTAACCTACCGCTATGCTGCTGATTCCTGCGATTGACTTAAAAGACGGCCACTGTGTTCGACTTGAACAAGGTGATATGGACAAGGCCACCATTTTTTCTGAAGATCCAGCAGCAATGGCGGCGCATTGGATTAGTAAGGGCGCGCGTCGTTTACACCTGGTCGATTTAAATGGTGCATTTGCCGGTAAGCTCAAAAATGAGTCTGCTATTAAATCCATCCTCAAGGCGGTAGGCGATGAGATTCCCGTTCAATTGGGTGGCGGTATTCGTGATCTAGAGACTATCGAACGTTTATTAGATGATGGTATTAGCACTGTGATTATTGGTACAGCTGCTGTCAAAAGCCCTGGCTTTGTACAGGATGCTTGCACGGCTTTTCCGGGCCAAATTATGGTTGGTTTAGATGCGCGCGATGGCAAAGTAGCCACTGATGGCTGGAGCAAAATTACTGGTCATGAAGTCATCGACCTTGCCAAGAAATTTGAAGATTATGGTGTTGAAGCAATTATCTATACCGATATTGGTCGTGATGGCATGCTGAAGGGTATCAATATGGATGCCACGATTAAATTAGCGCAAGCTATTCGAATTCCGGTGATCGCTAGCGGTGGCCTATCAAACAATCAAGATATCGAAGCGCTGTGCGAAGCAGAAATTGAAGGCGTTATGGGTGTGATTGCAGGTCGCTCCATTTACGCTGGCGATTTAGACTTAACTGCAGCGCAAAAATATGCCGATGAGTTAACCCTGAAGTTCTCGAAAAAGATTATCTAGAGAACTTATCGGTGCTAACTAAGCGAATCATTCCTTGCCTTGATGTTACGGCTGGACGCGTTGTTAAGGGTGTGAACTTTATCGGCTTGCGCGATGCTGGTGATCCAGTAGAAATTGCAAAACGTTATGACACCCAAGGTGCTGATGAGCTCACCTTTTTAGATATCACTGCAACTTCTGATGGGCGCGATTTGATTTTGCATATCATTGAAGATGTTGCATCTCAAGTATTTATTCCTTTGACTGTTGGTGGTGGCGTCCGCGCAGTAGCGGATGTGCGTCGCTTGCTCAATGCCGGTGCTGATAAGGTTAGCATGAATTCCTCAGCTGTAGCAAATCCAGATTTGGTGTCTGATGCAGCTGCATACTATGGTTCGCAATGTATTGTGGTGGCGATTGATGCTAAGAAGACTGAGGCAGGTAATTGGGAAGTATTTACTCATGGCGGTAGAACTGCCACTGGCATGGATGTAGTCGCATGGGCAACTGAAGTGGCTAAACGTGGTGCTGGTGAAATACTACTCACCAGCATGAATCGCGACGGTAGCAAAGATGGCTTTGATCTTGAGTTAACCGCTGCTGTCAGTGATGCAGTCAATATTCCAGTGATTGCTTCTGGTGGCGTAGGCAATCTGCAGCATTTAGTTGATGGCATTACTAAAGGGCATGCTGATGCAGTGCTTGCGGCCAGTATTTTTCACTATGGTGAATACACTGTTGGCCAAGCAAAAGAATATATGGCGAGTCAGGGAATTCCGGTTAGATTGTAATTTGTATGTTTAGGCGCTGATTGCCAAATGAGCGATAAAAGCAGAGCGATTTTCTCCAGCGGACTTCGCTTTTGCATCCAACCTTGCTAAAACTCTTTTTGGCAAAGAAATATTTACTCTCTCTATATCGTCTGACAGTAATGCAGGATCAATTTCTGCAATTGCCCAGATATATCCTCTGAACTCTTCCTTCCTTTGCAGATCGGTAATTGAGCTAGGCTTGGGAATATCTTGATTAGCATCCAATGTCATTTCAATCCAAAGCCCAATTGCTTCTTTAGCATTTTCAATGGCCTCGTCAATACCACTATCGGCAGCAGAAAAGCATCCAGCTAAATCTGGAACAATTACACCCCATGCTTTCTTATTGCCACCCGGCTCAATAGCAATTGGATATTTCATCATTACTCCCTCACTTTATTCCTGCGTGTTTTAGTAGCTTTTGAACTAACCCAACCCCTAGGTCCTTTTTGGGGTGTGGAACGGTTAAGTGACCGCTTTTGGATGGATGGCTAAAAACGTGATGTGAGCCTTTTGAGCCCCGCAATACCCAACCCATCTTTTTCTAGTAATTTAATGAGTTCTTTGCTGTTCATTTGCAAATTATACACATCATACACACAAATTAGCATGATGTCCATAAGGTAAAGTAGGGCATTGGAATGCTATAAATACCTTTTTCCTGGCATTACCTTCTAATGTCAATCGAGTCAAACAATTCTGTCAAAATTGAGGCGATGTCAGACATAAAAACAAACATAAGCCCTACGGATCAAGTTTTCCTTGAGGCCGTAACGTGGAATGAACAAGGTCTTGTGCCTGCTATTGCTCAAGAGGTGGGCTCTGGCGATGTTTTGATGATGGCCTGGATGAACCGCGATGCCCTCTTAGAAACCTTGCGTCTTGGCGAGGCTGTCTACTGGACTCGCTCTAGACAAAAGCTTTGGCACAAGGGTGAAGAATCTGGCCATACTCAAAAAGTGAAAGAAATCCGCTTAGATTGTGATGGCGACACGATTCTTTTACTTGTAGAGCAAAAAGATGGAATTGCTTGCCATACTGGCGCGCATAGTTGCTTCTTTAGGACTTTTTATGCAGTTGATAAAGAAAATAAAAATACAAAATGAATAACGTAAGAGTTGACAAAGCAAATCTCGACTCTGCTTTTGCCCATTTAGCCGATGTAGTGGATCAGCGGCGTGATGCATATAAAGCGGGTCAGGCAGATCCGAAGACTTCCTACACTGCCTTGCTCTTTTCAAAGGGTGATGACGGGATTTTGAAGAAAATTGGTGAAGAGGCTA
>JBIISV010000190.1:0-3101 GCA_044340835.1 Polynucleobacter sp. | reverse complement strand
ATATTTGCCGTTGCGGAACCTTTCAACAAGTGCGTGATGCTATTCATGCTGTGAGCAAGGCATAAGGAGCGATCATGACTAAAATTATTAATGAAGCAACAACTGAAGTAGCTACAACAGTAACGACAAATACTTCACGTCGCCACTTTATCGTTGGCTCTAGTGCCGTCGCTACTGGCTTGGCAATTGGCTTTGATTTCTCATTTGTTCCTGCGGCCCATGCGGCGATGGGAACTGGCGCAACAGCCATGACTCCGCTTGCCTCGCCTGAGATTGGTGTTTGGGTTGTAGTCAAGCCAAATGACGATATCGTAGTGCGGATCGTGCGCTCCGAGATGGGTCAGGGAACGATTACGGGCTTGGCGCAAATGGTTGCCGAAGAACTACAGTGTGACTGGAAAAAAGTATCGTACGAGTACCCATCGCCAGCTGAGAGTCTCAAGCGCAAGCAGGCTTGGGGCAGCTATTCCACCGGCGGTAGCCGTGGCATTCGCACTTCTGAACAATATGTGCGTAAAGGGGGTGCAGCGGCTCGCATCATGCTGGTTCAAGCTGCGTCAAATCAGTGGGGCGTTCCCGTGTCCGAGTGTGTGGCTAAAGATAGTGTGATTACGCATACACCTTCTGGACGTAAAACCACTTTCGGTAAGGTATCCGTAGCGGCCTCCCAATTAGAAGTGCCAAAAGACATTCCTCTAAAGGATCCAAAAGAATGGACTTTAATTGGTAAGTCAGTCAATCGTATTGACGGTACTGCAGATAAGGTAACTGGTAAGCAGATATATGCAATTGACTTGAAGTTGCCAGGTATGTTGGTGGCGACAATTAAAGAGTCTCCCGTATTTGGTGGCAAAGTGAAGAGCTACGATGCCACTAAAGCGACCAGTATTAAGGGAGTAAAGAAGGTTATTCAGGTAAATGATGCTTCGATTGCGGTGATTGCCGATACTTTTTGGCAAGCAAAGACAGGTTTAGATGCGGTCAATATCGTCTGGGATAATGGCGCTAATGGCGATGTTTCCAGCGCTTCGATTAAGAAGATGCTAGAAGAAGGATTGAGTGCTAACGATACTTTTGTAGGTAACTCCAATGGCGATGCCAAAGAAGCGATTGCTAAAGCCTCTAAAACGATCGAAGCCACGTACTTCTATCCATTTCTCAATCATGCCACTTTAGAGCCTCAAACCGCTACTGCTAAGTGGACAACAGATTCTTGCGAGGCTTGGGTCCCCACTCAAGATGGAGAGGCCTCTTTGGCTGCGGTGATCGCAGCTTCAGGTTTGCCTGCCGATAAATGCAATGTCTATAAGGTCAACCTCGGGGGCGGATTTGGTCGTCGTGGTGCTTTCCAGGATTACACCACGCAAGCAGTCAATATTGCCAAGCAAATGCCTGGCACTCCTATCAAATTGATTTGGACTCGCGAAGAGGATATGACGCAAGGTCGTTATCACCCTGTGATGATGTGCAAAATGACTGCTGCAATTGATGACAAGAAAAATATTACTGGTCTCAATATGCGCTTATCTGGCCAGTCTATTTTGGCGGCTGTCCGCCCAGCAGTAGTGTCAGCCAACAAAGGTAAAGACCCTGTGGTATTTCAAGGCTTGGATCCTGCAGGTGAACACGGTATCACTTATAGCTTCCCTAATTTAATGATTGATCACGCTATGCGCAACACGCATGTGCCACCTGGATTTTGGCGCGGTGTGAATGTCAATCAAAATGCCGTGTTTCTTGAAACCTTTATGGATGAGATGGCTGAAGCTGCTGGTGTGGATGCGGTGGAGTTCCGTCGCAAGCATATGGACAAATATCCCCGTGCTGTAGCAGTTCTCAATGCAGTAGCTGATGGTATTGGCTGGACCAAGCCGGCTAAGCCAGGCGTCTTCCGTGGCCTTGCCCAGATGCGCTCTTTTGGTAGTTATGTAGCAGCTGCTTGTGAGCTTTCCGTAACTAATGGCAATGAGGTGAAAATTCATCGGATTGTGGCGGCAACTGATCTAGGTTATGTGGTGAATCCTGCTCAGGTTGCCCGTCAAGTTTCTGGTTCATTTGTATATGGATTATCTGCACTCTTTGAAGAAGAAATTACGATTGAGAAGGGCGCGGTTGTCCAAAAGAACTTTGACACCTTTAACTCTATTCGTCTGTCACAGATGCCTAAAGTTGAAACCATCATCATTCAAGGCGGTGGTAAAGACTGGGGTGGTGTTGGTGAACCAACTATTGCAGTTGCTGCCCCAGCGGTGCTCAATGCGATTTATCGTGCAACCGGTAAACGCTTGCGTACAGTGCCTCTGAAAAATAGTGGCATCAAGTTGGTGTAAGTAGGGTACGCATGGACTTGGGTAAATGTACATGAGAAGCGGGCTGGCAGCAGTATTGCTCTTCATGTGGATTTTTTCACTTGCTCTCCCAAGCCAAGCCCAAACCTGGTCGGGGGATTCCATCGTGAATCCCCTTACTGCTTCTCCTGGGGATCCGCTTAAGGGTCGTATGATTGTGACTAGTCGCCAAACCGGTTTATGTCTACTTTGTCACAACGGACCATTTCCGGAGGAGCGGTTTCAGGGAAACTTAGCGCCAGATATGAGCGTTAGTGTTGGGCACTTAAGCCCGGCACAATTGCGAGCTAGGATGGTAGACCCCAGTCGCTTTAATCCCGGTACGATCATGCCTTCTTATTACCGAGCAGAAGGGCTTAACCGAGTGGCTCCGAAGTTTGTAAGTCAACCCATCTTAAGTGCTCAAGAAATTGAAGATGTTGTTGCTTTTCTGGTCAGCATGAAGGCAACATTAGCTCAGTAAAATCCATAGATCACCATGAATCCATTTAAATTACATTCTGCTCCTTTGCGCCTGACAAGAAGACTGTCTTTGTCGGCGCTAGGGATGTTCGGTTTATCGAGTTGGCTGACCCCGTTCTCTGCTGCAGCTAAAAAGCCTGAGGCGATGGAGGCAATCGCCAAGATCGTGGGCCCCAATCCCATTCGGGATGGACGGGTGAAGCTGGTGATTCCGCCATTGGTAGAAAGTGGTAATTTAGTGGTACTCAAGGTGGAAATTGATAGCCCAATGACAGTCAGTAATTACGTGAA
>JBIISV010000189.1:0-3117 GCA_044340835.1 Polynucleobacter sp. | reverse complement strand
GTTGCTGCAGCGCTAGGAAGAAAGCGCATGCTAGCATTGCTTGAGGAGGCTCGAGTGAGAACGGGGCTGGAATGTGATACCGATGCAGAGGCACATATTGCCACCTTGCAGCATTTGGGAGTTAAAAAAATTGCAATTGCATCCCGTTGGTCGGATGCTGTGAATGCGGGCTTAATTGCATATTTAGCCGATGCTGGTATCGAAGTACTAGCTTGCAAATCACGTGGTCGATCGCTTTCTCAAAATAAAGCGGCAAGTGCTTTAGCAGATCATGAGTTAGCGTTGGCGTTGGGTAGGGAGGTGCTTAGAGAGGCTCCGGAGGCCGAAGCGCTTTTGATGCCTGGCGGCTTATGGTTTGCTATACATGCAGTTCCAATTCTGGAAGCTGAGTTTGGTAAACCTGTTCTATTAAATATTCTGAGTACTACCTGTAGCGCTTTACGTTCTTGCCCTAAAGAGCTAAAAGAGCGGGCCCCAAAGGCATCGTCTCAATGGGGCATGGTCTTAAATAGTGCTTAGAGCTGTGGCAAGAATATGGGCCCTGGATTAGGATAGATATCCTGATCAGTTCAAATAAAAGGCGTATCAATATGGGTCAGTTAAGTCGAATCATCTCCCTGACAATGTTTATTGTGAGTAATCTTTTGTTTGTGCAGCAGGTAAAAGCATCTTTGGCAAATGACTTGCACGACGGCCAGCATGTCTTGCTCATGCGCCATGCTGATGCCCCAGGATATGGCGATCCTGCGGGATATGTGCTTGGTCAATGCGCTACCCAGCGTAATTTAGGTGAATACGGAAAAAAACAATCCAAGGCTATTGGAGATTGGTTAACTCAGCAAGGGATTATGACTGCCCAGGTCTTCAGTAGTCCCTGGTGTAGATGCATAGATACGGCAGCCCTTCTCAACAAAGGTTCAGTAAGGGTCGAGTCCTCATTGGGATCATTTTTTGATGACATGAGTTTGGAAAAGAAAAAAACCAAAGAGCTAGAGTCATTCATCAAAAGTATATTGAGTAAGCAATCAAAGACGCCCATCATTCTAGTTACTCACCATGTCAACATCCAGGCTTTTACTGGTAAGGTAGTGGGCGTAGGCGATATGGTTTTAGTGAGGGTAAATAAAAATGGAGAGCATCTTTCACATGTGATGTATCCAAGCCCTAGATCATAGGCTATAAATTAATTACTTTAAGGAGTTATTTATGAAGCATTTTGCATTGATTTTTTTATTAGCATTCTCTTCCATTGGGCCATCTCAAGCCGCAGAGTCGCCACCAGTGAAATCTGATTCAGCCTGGTTAATAGATTCGCGCGCAAGTATTAAGGCTGAAAAATATGATCAAGCCATTAAGCAATTGCAGGATGCCAATGAACCAAGTTCAGCGGAGTGGAATAATTTGTTAGGCTATAGCCTACGCAAGAAACAGCCACCTGACCTAGTTGGAGCTGAAAAGTACTATCAGGCCGCATTAAAAATAGATCCAAAGCATCGAGGCGCTCTTGAATATTATGGAGAGCTTAAGCTCATGAATAATGATCTACCTGGAGCCGAGGCATTGTTGGCTAGACTAGATAAGGCCTGTTTTTTTGGTTGCGAGGAATACTCTGACTTAAAAGCAGCTATACAAAAATATCGGACTAGAAAGTAGGGCTAGTCAACGTGAACCCTGATCGATGTTCTGGAGGAGTCTTTCTCCAACACTGCCAGTAAATGTCTTCGAGTTGAAATGAAATTATCTATCGCCTTCGTGATGAGCGTAGAGTATCTATATCACGCGAGGGACTATGACTACAACTACACCTACCACTAAAGAATTACATGTTCTAGAGGCGCTGCGGGCCCATAGAAGAAGGCATCGCCAAGATTTCCCCGATAAGATCTCCAGCCATGTCCAAGATGTCGCCCTAGGATTAACTGCGGGACAGAAAATTTCTGATCTGGTTGCTATAACAGTGGGCTCTTGGAAGTTCATTATCATTCAAAGTATGTGTATCTTGGCTTGGATTGGCTACAATTCAAGCCAAGCCAATGTATGGGATCCCTACCCTTTTATTTTGCTGAATTTAATGCTTTCTTTTCAGGCGGCATATACGGCCCCAGCAATTATGATGAGCCAAAATCGACTTTCAGAAATTGATCGCCAGCAAGCCAGCAATGACTTCGAAGTCAATGTCAAAGCAGAGTTAGAGATAGAGCTACTCCACCAAAAAATAGATTTGATGAAAGAAAAAGAGTTGTTTGCGCTAACACAAGCAGTGGAGGCCTTAAGTAAGAAGTTGGATAATATGAGAGCTAAAGATAGTAGTTCGGAAATAAATTAAGATAAAGTGAAAATAATGACCAATCTAAATCAACTACCCGAAGACCTGCCAATTCCCCAGGATGATGGGGCTGCTGATCACTTAGTAGGGATGCATCTACCCAGGATTTTGTTAGGAACAACCACCGGCAAGCAAATGAACTTAGGTGAGATTCAAGGTCGTCTAGTCGTCTACTGCTATCCAATGACAGGCCAGCCCAATGTCGCCCTGCCTGATGGGTGGGACCAGATTCCAGGAGCAAGAGGATGTACGCCACAAAGTTGCTCATTTAGAGATCACTATCAAGAACTTCGAGCGCTTGGTGCAGAGGTTGTTGGGCTAAGTGTGCAATCTACTGCATACCAACAAGAGATGGCGGAGCGCTTGCATTTGCCTTTTCCTGTAGTGAGCGACTTGGATTTTCATTTTCAACGTGCGCTGCAATTGCCCATATTTATTGCTGCTGGCATGACTTTATTAAAGCGCATTACCTTAATTGCAAATGATGGCGTGATTGAAGCTGTTCATTACCCAATATTTCCAAGTGATAGTGATCCAGTCTGGGTAATCAATTATTTAAAAAATATCCCTGCTTAATATTTTTCGCTCAGATTTATCTGGTCTAGAGAATTTGAGAAAAAAAGCAGGACAATGATTGTTAAATGACTAAAGAAGTGCGCTTTTAATCCTTGAGGAAATAGTATGAATCGTATGATGTTGTTAGCAAAAATTCATCGGGCAACCGTCACTGAGGCGGATTTATATTATGAAGGCTCATGTGGAATCGATGAGGATTTACTCGATGCAGCTGA
>JBIISV010000060.1:0-10694 GCA_044340835.1 Polynucleobacter sp. | reverse complement strand
ACGTTAGCAAAGTTAATACCAATTTCATAGACGGAAGGTAAGCGCTTCATAATGGTCTCAGAACCAATGTGCGTCAAATCAAGAACCACATAGTCACCATTAGGGCCGCATCCGCGCCCTTCTTTAATTTCCTGATCCATGCAGCGGGATACGAAATCGCGTGGGGCTAAATCTTTATAGGTTGGCGCATAGCGCTCCATAAAACGCTCACCATCTTTATTGCGCAAGATACCACCTTCACCGCGGCAACCCTCTGTCAACAATACGCCAGCACCAGCAACTCCTGTCGGATGAAATTGCCAGAACTCCATATCTTCCAATGGGATGCCCGCACGCGCTGCCAGACCCATGCCATCGCCAGTATTAATAAATGCATTAGTTGATGCATCCCAAATACGGCCAGCACCACCAGTAGCCATCAAAACAACCTTGGCTTCAAGGATATAGACCTGACCAGTTTCCATTTCAAGTGCTGTCACACCAACCACATCACCTGCATCGTCACGAATCAAATCTAAAGCCAGCCACTCTACAAAGAAATTTGTTTTTGCACGAACATTGCGCTGGTACAAGGTATGTAACATCGCATGACCAGTTCGGTCTGCGGCAGCACAAGCACGTTGAACTGGTTTCTCACCATAATTTGCAGTATGGCCACCAAAAGGACGTTGATAAATCGTGCCGTCTGAGTTGCGGTCAAATGGCATACCAAAGTGCTCAAGCTCGTATACAACTTTAGGTGCTTCGCGGCACATGAACTCGATGACGTCTTGATCGCCTAACCAGTCAGAGCCTTTGATGGTGTCATAGAAGTGGTAGTGCCAGTTATCTTCGCTCATATTGCCAAGTGAGGCGCCGATACCGCCCTGAGCAGCAACAGTATGAGAGCGGGTTGGGAAAACTTTACTGAGTACTGCAACATTAAGACCGGCCTCTGCTAGCTGCAAAGAAGCACGCATGCCTGAACCACCGGCACCAATAATTACCGCGTCAAAACGGCGGCGTGGTAATACTTTTTTAATCTCGGTCATCGAATTACACTTTCCACAAAATTTGTACGGCGTAGGCCGCACAGGCAACGAGATACAAAACCGTTAACACCTGAAGTGTTAAACGAATACTGACAGGCTTGACGTAATCCATCCAGATGTCACGGATGCCAATCCAAGCGTGATAGAACAAGCTAATAAAAAATAGCAGTGTCAATAACTTCATGAACTGATTACTAAACAAAGAAGCCCAACCTTCATAAGTTGCGCTACCTGCAATGCAATAGTCGATTAACAAAACAACGGTAAAGACCACCATGACAACGGCAGTAGCACGCTGAATAATCCACTCTTTAAGGCCGTAATGGGCGCCAACAACTAAACGCTTTGGTCCGATTTGATAAATAGGCATTCGATTTCCTTGATGAATAAGTGCTTAGTACAGGCCGAATAATTTCAGGCCAACAACCGCTGTCAAAAAGAGGCCTAAGAAAAATACAATGATGGCGGAGCGATTTGCATCGATTTTTTCGACGCCAATCTCTAAATCTAGCAAAAGATAACGAATACCGGCACAGAAATGGTGCAAGAAGGACCAAATCAAGCCAAGAAATATGAGTTTGACCAAAATATGGTCAGTGATGCCCTGAAATTTTTGATAGCTAATCTCCGAGGCCAGGCTTTGGTCAAGAAGGTAAAGCAAGAAAGGTAGCATCAAAAATAATGCTGCTCCACTAATTCGATGAAGAATAGATACTTTACCGGCCCAAGGCAGGCGGTACTTGATCAACTGGGCTAGACCAATATTTCGATAAACCGGTCTATCTTTTTTTACATCTTGCTGTGCATCAACCATGGGCAATCTCAATCATTCGGTGGAGGTTCGTTGTGGTTTTGTTGTATCGCAATATATTCTATTGGAAACCTTAGGGGTAGAGTGGACTTTTTAGCGTTTAAAGGGGTTAAATAGTGGTTTTTACTGATTTCGAGTGTACTACCTAGTTCAATTTATTGTCGTAGTGCTGATCAGATGTGTCATATCTTGCACGTCGAATTTCTACTGGTTTATTGCCATAGGTAAAAGCAATACGCTCTACAGAGAGCAAGGCAGATCCAATGGGAAGCTGTAGATGGAAAGCAAGGTTCTCATCAGCCAATACGGCCTTAATTTTTTCTTCAGCACGCACCATATGGGTTGCATACTCGCTCTCATAAAAAGCATACATGGGAGCAGACCAGGCGTTCAGCATATCTAAACTCAGGCCTTTAAAGAGATTTTCTGGCAGCCAGATCTCTTCAAAAACAATGGGTCTACCTACTGAACTTTGTACGCGATCAATTCTAATAATGGGGTCACCTGCCCTTAATTTAAGCAAATGAGCGGTATAAGCATCCGATTTAATGCTTTCGCAGACTAAAAATTGGTTCTTTAGGTGAAGTTTTTGTCCAGAGTCCTGCTCAAGACGTAAAAAACGATATTGCCAGCCCTCCTCTTGATGGGTGGCAACAAAAGTACCCTTTCCTTGGCGTCTTACTAACAAGTTTTGAGCAGATAGCTCATCAATTGCCTTGCGCACAGTGCCCTGGCTAACGGCATAGCGTGCGGCGAGCTCCATTTCGCTAGGAATAGCATCCCCTGGCAACCATTCGGCTGACTGCAAACTAGCCAGAATCATTGCCTTGACTTGCTCATAGAGCGGACTAAAGGAGGCGATTGGTTCGGACATCAGTGGCAAATTAACTTAAAGACGGCTTGTATTGGATAAAATTACACTTATCTCATATCTTATATAAGACATTGACAGTGTAAATGGAAAGTCCATACACTTGAATGGATAATAGAAAAGAATTCAATAATTAATCTCAACTGGAGTTATTAGTAATGGCAAAAGCCCCAATGCGTGTTGCAGTCACCGGTGCAGCCGGTCAAATCGGTTATTCCCTTCTTTTTCGCATCGCCAATGGCGACATGCTGGGTAAAGATCAGCCAGTAATCCTCCAGTTACTTGAGATTCCAGATGAAAAGGCTCAAAAGGCTTTGGCTGGCGTCATGATGGAGCTAGATGATTGCGCATTCCCATTATTGGCTGGCATGACTGCTCACTCTGACCCAATGACAGCATTCAAAGATATTGATGTTGCACTATTAGTTGGCGCACGTCCTCGTGGCCCTGGTATGGAGCGCAAAGATCTACTCTCAGCTAATGCCCAGATTTTCACTGCCCAGGGTAAAGCACTCAATGCGGTTGCCAAAAAAACCGTCAAGGTATTAGTTGTTGGTAATCCTGCAAATACCAATGCTTATATCGCCATGAAATCTGCTCCAGATATCCCCGCGAAGAACTTCACAGCAATGTTGCGACTTGACCACAACCGCGCACTTTCTCAACTAGCAAGTAAATTAAATAAACCCGTTGCAGACATTGAAAAATTGGTAGTTTGGGGTAACCATAGCCCAACAATGTATCCTGATTATCGCTTTGCAACAATTAATGGTAAATCAGTTAAAGATGGCATTAACGATGCAACCTGGAATAAAGATACTTTTATTCCCACAGTTGGTAAACGTGGTGCAGCGATCATTGAAGCGCGTGGCCTCTCTTCTGCAGCATCAGCAGCTAATGCAGCAATCGATCATGTGCATGACTGGGTTTTGGGCACAAATGGCAAATGGGTCACTATGGGTATTCCATCAAAAGGTGAATATGGCATTCCCGCTGAAGTAATCTACGGATATCCAGTGGTTTGCGAAAACGGTGAATATAAGATGATTGAAGGTCTGGAAATTGATGAGTTTTCACGTGAACGCATGAACCACACTCTCAATGAATTACTTGAAGAGCAGGCCGGCGTTAAACATCTCCTCACCTAAGGATTTATCCACATGAAGCGAACTTTTCTTATCGGCTTATCACTCGCTAGCCTTTTAGCATCGGCACAGACTTTTGCGAGCCAAGAAGTATCTACCTGGACATGCAATGATAGTAAACAATTCAAAACTTCAGGAACAACAGAAACGGTTCGCCTCACTTGGGAATCTAAAACGTTCGACTTGAAGCGCGAGAATTCTTTACCAGGCAGCTTGCGTTATAAGAATACCAATACTGGTCACGATCTGGTGGTGTTGGGTAATAAAGCGATGTTATTTAATATTAAATCAGGAACTCGCTTGGCTGATTTTTGCCAAACAGCAGACATGAAAACCGGCAAGCTCCCGCACTTGTTTGCAAATTCAGAGCCATTTACCCAACACTAAATGGTGCATTTCTGTTTTAGCCTAAAAAGTATAAAGCCGAGAAATTCTCGGCTTTATTTTTACCAATTCTGAACTCACTTAAGATGACCTAATGAAATAAAGGCTGTTGAGTTGGAGCATCTTCTGGTAACTCTGCATGTACTGCATCTCCAGATCGATCTGGAAATAGCGGTGCTCCGCAATCATCACAGAGCTCTGGATCAAACAGCATCGCGTGACGGAAGACATCTTCTACGCCCGCATCACGAAGTGCATCCGCAATTCTCTTCATGGGACTTTCGTCGTCAGCTAAATCATTTAATGCATCGTTTGCAACACTTTCGCGGTCGTAAAGAGGCCAAATTACTCCATAAACAATCTCAGAAGAGCCCTTTAAGCTAAAGGAGATTCGATATTCATCGGCCTGATCTTCGCCAAAGGCGCCGACTACACAAGAAATTCCCGCAGGCAAGACCCCCAAAGTGCTTTCTAAAAAATTGACCGCAGCTCTAATACTCAATGGACGGACATGCTTATCTGCCAAGCGACAGTTGGTAAAGTAGGCTTCAGGCAACAAGAGTTCAAATTCACAACCCGGCAAGAGTGCGACCACATGATCGTGCATGCTATTTTGCCATCCAATGAGACTGACACCCCGCTCCTGACGTGCTGGAGCTTCCGCTTGCCAACGAAATAATGGCGTGCCAGATGGAGCGGCAATGGATGCAATGATGAAACGTGGATCGGCAAGAACGGCAATGGTTTCAGACATCTCTCGCAGCTCTAGCTTAATCTCACTAGCAGTAATCGCCGCAGTTGCTAAAGCTTCGGTTAATAAACGGGTTTGACAATGGGAGTGTGGCATCTGATCAATGCTGTAAAGCCATGGAACAATTGCTAAGCGCGTATCTGAAGAAACAATTGCACTATGCAATGCAGTGGCTATATTTTCAATAAAGTTGAGGGGTAAGGAGCCGGATGGGATTTGATACCGAGTATGGGCAATGATTGGCAAAGCTAACAACAATACGTCCCAATTTTGCCCTTCATGCTCCATAAGTAAAGACTCCGCCAATGTCTCCGCACAATCAGCCAGGACTTCAAAGGCAACTGTATTAATTCTGAATGTCTGATCCAGGGCTGCATCAATAGCATTCTGATTTTGACTCTTCAGTAAGCGCATCAAACGTACATTTAAACGATCTTCCCAAAACTGGTCTTCGATATGACTGCCTGAGGCTGCTAATGAAATAGCATCCGCCACTAATTTCTCCACATCTGGTGAAGAGCGTTGCGAGGATTTAGTGCGATGAACAGCCATGGTGCAGTCTCTTACTTTCTTTCGGGACGTCTAAATAGGGGTTTTTCAGGGCTAGATTCAGAGGCAAGATATTTATAGCCATCCAAATTAAAGTCCTTCAAATCAGCAGGATCAGTAATCTGATTTTCAACAACGTAACGGGCCATCAATCCTCTTGCACGTTTGGCATAAAAGGAAATAATTTTGTACTTTCCGTCCTTACCATCCTGAAATACTGGCGAAATCACTTGGCAATCCATGTTTTTGGGTTGCAGCACCTTGAAATACTCTTCTGAGGCTAGGTTGAGTAGCACCGGCTTCTTTTGTTTCTCGAGGATCTTTTTTAGTGAATCAGTGACACGTTCGCCCCAAAATGCATAAAGATCTTTACCTCTTGGGTTCTTGAACGAGGTACCCATCTCCAATCGGTAGGCTTGCATTAAATCCAGAGGTCTGAGCGCGCCATACAAACCAGAAAGTATCCTTAGATGGTCTTGCGCAAAATCAAGAGCCTTAGCATTCAGCGTCTTTACATCAAAACCATCATAGACGTCCCCATTGAAGGCATAAATCGCTGGCTTGCTATTTTCTTCGGTAAATTTCTTCGACCAATCGCGGTACCGCCCAACGTTTAGGGCGGCCAATTGATCGGATAAGCCCATTAAATTGGAGACTTCAAGGGGTGAAAGCTTCCTCAGGTCAGCGATCAGCTTTGCGGATTCCAAGACAAACTCAGGTAAGGTAGGCGACTTTACCTGAGCCGGGGTTTTGTAATCTAAGGATTTAGCAGGTGAAAGGACAATCAGCATGGCACAATTTGAGAATGAATTTCTACCATTCTAGCGACTACCCGTCTTATTTGCCCTAAACCGACTATATGGATCAAAACCGCCCATTTGCACCTGTATTTCCAAGTCGACTACCTGAGGTCGGTACAACCGTATTCACAACCATGTCAGCGTTGGCGGAAAAGTACCAGGCAATCAATTTAGGGCAAGGTTTTCCGGACTTTGCTTGCGATAGAGAGTTAATTTCTGAAGTGAATACAGCGATGGTGGCTAATCATAATCAATACCCACCCATGGCTGGAATTTCAGAGTTGCGAAATGCCGTAGCGCAGAAGATTTCGCGCTTATATGGCCATTACTATGATCCTGATTCGGAAATCACCATCACTGCCGGCGGCACTCAAGGCATCATGACTGCCATCTTGTCATGTGTTAGCCCAGGCGATGAGGTTGTCATTATTGAGCCAGCCTACGATAGCTATCGACCTTCGATCGATTTAGCTGGTGGAAAAACGACCGCAGTATCTTTAGTAACCAATCTTGATGATCAGGGGCATGTTCAGTCTTATTCAATCCCATGGGAAGTTCTAGCAAATGCAATCAGCCTAAAAACACGACTCATCATCATAAATACACCACATAATCCGACGGGAATGGTTTGGACCTCATCTGATCTGGATCGCTTGGCAAAATTAGTTGAGGGTACGAGCGCGCTCATTTTGAGCGATGAGGTTTATGAGCATATGGTGTTTGATAAACAGTTACATCAAAGTATTGCCAGTCATCAGTCTCTTGCGGCAAGAAGTTTTTTGATTTCGAGTTTCGGAAAAACCTATCACGTGACCGGTTGGAAAGTGGGTTACGTAGCGGCACCTATATCGATGATGAAAGAGTTTCGTAAGGTACATCAGTTCAATGTCTTCACTGTCAACACACCCATGCAATATGGCTTAGCCAAATACATGCAAAATGCAGATCACTATTTGGATCTACCCTCTTTTTACCAATCTAAGCGGGATTACTTTAGAAAAGGTCTCCAAGAAACTTCCTTTAAATTACTACCAGCACCAGCAAGCTATTTTCAGTGTGTGAATTACACTAGCCTTGATATTCCACAATCAAGCTGGAAAGAAGCTGATTTTTGTACCTGGCTAACTACGGAGATTGGTGTTGCAGCTATTCCAATTTCTGCTTTTTATTTAAATCCTATTGAATCTGGCGTCATTCGGTTTTGCTTTGCAAAACAAGATCAAACACTTTTCGATGCATTGAAGCGTTTGCAAACCCTGTAAAAAAATAAAGGAACTCATTATGACCACTAGCAAATCAAAATCAGACATGATTGATGTCTATAGCTGGGCCACTCCCAATGGACATAAAGTGCACATCATGCTCGAGGAGTGCGGCTATAAGTTAGGAAAAGACTGGCTTGCTCACCCCATCAATATTGGTGCTGGTGATCAGTTCAAACCCGACTTCTTGGCGATGAGTCCCAATAACAAGATTCCCGCTATTACAGACCCTAATGGCCCCGATGGAAAGCCCATCCATATTTTTGAATCTGGTGCGATCTTGATCTATCTTGCCGCTAAAACGGGAAAGTTTTTACCTCAAACCGCCCGAGGTAAATATGACGTTTTGCAATGGCTGATGTTTCAGATGGGTGGCGTAGGCCCTCTACTAGGGCAAAACCACCACTTTCGAACTTATGCGCCCGAGAAAATTGATTATGCGATTAGTCGCTACACTAATGAAGCTAGGCGCTTATACGGGGTCATCGATCACCAACTAAAAGATAATCGCTATATTGCTGGAAAAAGTTACTCCATTGCTGATATCGCCATTTTCCCCTGGACGCGAAATTGGAAGAATCAGGGTATCGAAATCAATGAATATCCAAATTTCAAGCGCTGGTATGAAATGATTGGTGAGCGACCTGCGGTGAAGCGTGGCGTGGAAGTATTAACTGCATTACGCAAACCTTTGCATGATGACAAAGCAAGAGAGCAATTATTTGGCTCATCGCAGTATCAAAAAAGGAAATAGTATGGGGCTTCAATCGGTTGGAATCATTGGTGCAGGTACGATGGGTAACGGTATTGCTCAAGTTTGCGCTGTAGCAGGCATAGATGTAGTGATGATTGATATTAATGATGCCGCCTTAGAGCGTGGTCTGAGCCAAATCAGCAAAAGCCTAGATCGCCTTATAAAGAAAGAGAACCTCACTTTGGAGGGTAAAGATGCAGCGCTCAAGCGTATTAAGATCAGTACATCTTATGCCGATCTCAAAGGCCTACCATTGGTGATTGAAGCCGCTACCGAGAATCAATCGGTTAAAGAAAAGATTTTGCAGCAAGTAGATGGGGTTGTTGGTAAAGAAACCATTATTGCAACCAATACCTCTTCGCTTTCTATTACAAAACTTGCAGCTCTTGATTCCAATCCAAGTCGATTTATCGGAATGCATTTCTTTAATCCGCCGCCGCTAATGGCCCTAGTTGAGGTGATTCGTGGCTTACAAACCTCTGATGCAACTCATGATGCGGTTATAGATATGGCCAAGCGTATTGGCAAGGAACCCATTACTGTTAAGAATTCCCCGGGCTTTGTTGTTAACCGCATTTTGCTACCCATGATTAATGAGGCCTTCTTCGTACTTCATGAGGGACTTGCGTGCCCCGAAGATATTGATGCTGGCATGAAGTTAGGCTGCAATCAGCCGATTGGTCCACTAGCCTTGGCCGACTTAATTGGTTTGGATACTTGCTTAGCAATCATGGAAGTCTATTTCGAGAACTTCAGCGACTCTAAATATAGACCCTGCCCGCTTCTGCGTGAAATGGTTGCAGCGGGATATCTCGGACGCAAGACTGGACGCGGCGTCTTCACCTATGACCAATAATAGACATCCCAACATCAAACAACCCTTAATCCTTATAAAGAAGTATTTGTGAACTCCCTACCACCTCTAGTGCTTAAATTAGGCTATGCCGGACTGATTCCATTTGTAGGGCTTGCCTTCATGGTTCAGCTAGCTCCGACGCCGCTCAATTATTTAAGCGCAGAATCTTTGGCTAGTTATGGCGCAATCATTACCGCATTTATGGGTGCCTTGCATTGGGGAGCCAATTTGCATAAGCTTGGAAAAGAGTCTCCGGGTAATCGTTGGGAAGCTCGCAATGCTTGGATCTGGGGTGTCATACCCGCATTAGTTGCCTGGGTAGCATTGCATATTTACATTCCGGTTGGCCTGCTAATTCTGGCATCTGCATTGGTAATCCAGAGAAATATTGATAAGGAAACCTATCGATCCTATTTTTCTAATGAAGAAACCTTTAAAGCCTTTATGACTTTACGTAATCGACTCACGATCGTCTCGGCTACTTGCTTAATTTGGGCGGCACTCGTTATCTTATTTGTCCAGAGTTAAAACAGAACCTATGGGTAATCTGTTTGAACAAGCTCCACCGCAACCTTTAGCAGAAGCCTTGAGGCCTAAGGTAATTGAGGAAGTCATTGGACAAACTCATCTTCTAGCAGCAGGAAAGCCATTAAATCTAGCTTTTGCTTCAGGTAAGCCACACTCTATGATTTTATGGGGTCCGCCGGGGGTTGGTAAAACTACCCTAGCCCGATTATCTGCCAAAGCCTTTGCCCGTGAATTTATTGCTATCTCAGCAGTATTAGCTGGAGTGAAAGAAATTCGCGAAGCAATAGAGCGGGCGCAGCAAAGCATGTCTCAACATGGTCGACAGACCATTTTATTTGTTGATGAAATCCATCGCTTTAATAAAAGTCAGCAAGATGCCTTATTACCTCATGTTGAATCTGGTCTCTTTACTTTTATTGGCGCCACGACTGAAAATCCCTCTTTCGAGGTAAATTCAGCCCTACTCTCCCGCGCGCAGGTTTATGTTCTGAAGTCATTAAGCGCATTAGAGCTTCGACTACTATTTGATCGAGCTCACGAGCATGCAATACCTGATATTACTTTCGAACTAAGTGCGATTGATATTCTGATTAATCATGCAGATGGTGATGCCCGTAGACTGCTTAATTTAGTAGAGCAAGTTCGTAATGCCATCTCTACGCCTAATTCTAATATCCAGAATGTAGATCAGTATTTCATTGAAAATGCCCTTAGTATTCAAGCGCGACGCTTTGATAAAGGAGGGGATCACTTTTACGATCAAATATCTGCCTTACATAAATCAGTGCGCGGCTCAAATCCCGATGCTGCACTATATTGGTTCTGCCGAATGTTGGACGGTGGCGCAGACCCTCGCTATCTAGCCCGACGAATTATCCGTATGGCTTGGGAAGATATTGGTCTCGCTGATCCTAGAGCAATGCAGCTGGCTAATGATGCTGCTCAGACTTTT